>DATNPE010000482.1:0-5526 GCA_036703355.1 Allocoleopsis sp.
TTTAGTCCCTATTCCTAGAGACCCATTTACTTTGACGAGGATTGGGTGCTATCTTGGCTTTCAAACTATTCTCTTGTCTAGGTGCGGGGGCCGATGTTCGGTGCGCTTCCGCGCCCCTCTCTCGACCGCTTAGCCAATATATCCAATAGAACAAGGGACTGTCAACCCCCTCAACAAAAGTTTTTTTGGCTGTTTCAAAGGCTCTCTACATCTGGGTTTGCGTGACAATAGTAGGAGAAAGATGCCAGAATGCATCGTGCTTATGCGGAAGGGAGAGCTTGTGAATTTTCAATCGGTTATTGCTACACTGCATCAATTCTGGAGCGATCGCGGCTGTCTCATTGTTCAGCCCTACGATACAGAAAAGGGAGCGGGTACCAAGAGCCCACACACCTTTTTGCGAGCGATCGGACCAGAGCCTTGGTCAGTTGCTTATGTAGAACCCTGTCGGCGACCTGGGGATGGGCGTTATGGAGAAAATCCGAACCGAGTGCAGCACTACTATCAGTACCAGGTGTTGATCAAGCCTTCACCGGATAACATTCAAGAGGTTTATCTAGACTCCCTTAGAGCATTAGGTATTCACCCAGAAGAACACGACATTCGTTTTGTGGAAGATAACTGGGAAGATGCAGCCGTTGGAGCTTGGGGAGTGGGTTGGGAAGTCTGGCTGGATGGGATGGAAGTGACTCAGTTCACTTACTTTCAGCAGTGTGGTGGCATTGATTGTCGTCCAGTTTCTGTTGAGATCACTTACGGCCTGGAACGACTAACGATGTATCTTCAAGGCGTGAACTCAATTTTCGATATTCGTTGGAATGATGAGTTGACCTATGGAGATGTGCATCTTCAAGGAGAAGTTGAGAACTCGACTTATAACTTTGAGGCATCCAATCCGGAGTTACTGTTCACGCTGTTTGGGTTATTTGCTCAAGAAGCGGAGCGGCTGATGCAGCAGGAGTTGGTTTTGCCAGCGTTCGATTATGTGTTGAAGTGCTCGCATACGTTCAACTTGTTAGATGCTAGAGGCGTTATTTCTGTCACTGAGCGAACTCGGTATATTCTCAAGATTCGCAACTTGGCTCGACAGGTCGCTCAGCTTTATTTGAAGCAACGAGAGGCAATGGGATTTCCGCTACTTGGACCACAAACGGCTAAAGTAGCTTAATTTTTGTAAGAGTACCTTTGAACTTGGAGTTTCTCACATTAAGGAGAGTCTTCTAGGCTTCAACAGGCGTACAGTGAGTTATTCTCTGGCTACTCACTATATTGATATAGCTAGAGCTGTGATTAAAAGATAAGGAGACAGAATGTCGGGTTTGAGTGAATTCCTAGAGCCAATTGCTGCTTGGTTCCGTAGTTTGGGTATTCCTGAGCCCGTTGTGCATTGGGGACATCCCGTCATGATGGGTATTGTAGTTTTGGCAATGGGTAGTGCAGTGGGCATCACTGGCTGGCGGAGTCGGTTAACTACTGATGCCACCATTGCAGGTCAGAATCGGGACGCTCATCCCAAAATTGCTGGCTGGATGTTTCTATTTATGGCTTTGGGCTTTACAGGCGGTGTTTTGTCGCTGGTAATGCAGCAGCAGCCAATTTTCGAAAGTCCTCATTTTTGGACTGCCTTGCTAGTGTTGAGCTTGCTAGGTTTTAACGCTCTAATTGCGTTGGTTGGTTTTGGTGCTAATAAGTCATTGCGTACCGTTCATGCTTTTTTGGGCAGCATCACCTTAGTATTGATGCTGGTTCATGCCTTCTTGGGTTTGAATTTAGGGCTCTCGATTTAGTCTAGGAGCCAGTTGATGCCCCTATTTGGTGTCATTCTCTGTTTTGCCTATATCCTGGGGTTGCTAGTGAGTGCAGTCCCAGGTGGTGGCTATGTCCTATTGGGGCTTGGTGTCGTAGTAGCCTTGCTAGCTCGCCGACGTTTTGTGGTGCCACAAGCGATCGCTCAACGGTTGCGATTGCCAGAAGGTTGGCAACTGAGATGGAACCCTAAAGTTTGTGTTGCCGCTGGTTTGATTGGATGCTTAGCCAGCCTGTATCTTCAAGTTCGTACCCCTCAACCTGGGGCAAATGATATCAGCAAGTTGATTGGGGCTCCGACTGTCGCGGCAGAACAAGTTGTGACGGTTCAGGGCAAAGTTGTAAGCTCGCCTCGAATGGCTCGCAGCGGTCGAGCCCAGTTTTGGCTGAAGGCCAATCAAGTGAGCCAAGTCATTGCTCCAGAGGCGACGAATTCTAGCCAAGCAGTGACTGGCAAATTGTATGTGACCGTGCCGTTGCTGCAAGCCACTGGGTTGCATTCTGGACAAGCGATCGCCGTAACAGGGAAGTTATACGAGCCGAAGCCAGCGCAAAACCCAGGCGACTTTGACTTTCGGGCTTATCTGGCGCAGGAGGGAGGATTCGCAGGACTTAGCGGTCGGCAGATTAGTCTACCTCCAGGTATGGCTAAACCTCAGTGGGGGTGGTGGGCAATTCGCCAGAGAATTATTCGCACCCAGGTCAAGTGGCTAGGAAGTCCTGAGGGGCCTTTGGTGAGTGCGATGGTGCTAGGAGGTCGCGCGGTTGATCTGCCTTATGACGTTAAGGATCAGTTTGCCAAAATTGGTTTGGCTCATGCTCTAGCGGCTTCAGGGTTTCAAACCTCCCTCATTCTAGGATTGGTGCTCTCTTTGACTCGCCGTTTCTCAGGTAGAGCCCAGATGATTTGGGGAACTGGAGCGCTGGCTTTATTTGTCGGTTTGGCAGGTTTGCAGCCTGCCGTGTTACGAGCGGCTCTGATGGGATTTGCGGCGCTTGTAGCTTTGGTGATGCAGCGTAAAATCAAGCCCCTCGGTTCTCTGTTAGTCGCGGCAACCGTTCTACTACTATGGAATCCGTTGTGGATTTGGGATCTAGGATTGCAACTGAGTTTGTTGGCGACTCTGGGGTTGCTAGTGACCGTACCACCGTTGGTGAAGCGACTGGATTGGTTGCCACCTGCGATCGCAACGCTCGTTGCAGTGCCAGTTGCCGCCTATCTGTGGACCCTACCGCTACAACTCTATGCGTTTGGGTTGGTTTCTCCTTACAGCATTCTGGTTAACTTTCTCACGACTCCCTTGGTTTCGGTAATTAGTATTGGCGGCGTGATTAGCGCTCTAGCTGCCTTAATTTGGCCGATAGCGGGAAGTGCGATCGCCTGGCTCCTGTACTACCCTGCCCATGCTTTAATCGCGATCGTTGATTACTTTAATCGTTTACCCGGTAATGCTATCGCGGTAGGCACAATTTCCTGGGTGCAGCTGATAGCTTTGTATGGCGTCATTTGTTTGGCTTGGCTGCAAACCTGGTGGCGGCGGCGCTGGTGGTTTGCAGGTTTCATGGCTGCCAGCTTAGTGTTGCTTCCACTTTGGCATACCTATACCACCCTGTTTCGAGCCACTGTCTTAGCGACTACGGAAGAGCCTGTTTTAGTCGTTCAGGACCGCAGTCGAGTGGGTTTGGTCAATAGTGGCAATGAAGCAACCGCGAGTTTGACGGTGTTGCCGTTTCTGCAAAAGCAAGGCATTAATCAAATCGATTGGGCGGTGGATACGGATACGCAACGCGATCGCCGCCAAGGCTGGTCACAAATTGTTGAAAGATTACCAGTCAAGGCTTTTTACACAGGAGCAACCTCTACAGTTGGGACTAGCAGCTCAGCGACTCCAGCCAAAGCGCCATCGGGTACTGCTCTCCCCAACCAACTGCCGCAACAGCATCACCAACTTCTCAACTCAGGTCAAGCGATTCAGCTGGGGGCAACGGTTGTGCAACCCGTTAGTACTGATTTGTCGGTTTGGACTTTTAAGCTGCACAACCAACCTTGGATTTGGATGAGCCATTTGAGGAGTAGTGAACAAAATGCTTTGGCAGAGTCAGGCAAATTAGTTCCTACTCAAGTGCTTTGGTGGACTGGCGAACCTTTGACCGATAGCTTGTTAAAAGCCCTCAAGCCCAAAATTGCGATCGCCTCTGCTGCCTTGGTGGACCCTGAGATGATCGCTCAGTTTCAACAGCGCAAAATTCAGCTGTACTGGACGGGACGAGATGGCGCTTTGCAATGGAAACCCGATCAAGGCTTCACTAGAACTGTAGAATCTACAGAAAACGAGGTGCCTCTACTGTAAAATGGACAAATCGCTCTAAAATAAATAGAGACTCGAACCTCTGGAGAGGTGGCAGAGTGGTTGAATGCGGCAGACTCGAAATCTGTTTTGGGGCAACCCAACGGGGGTTCGAATCCCCCCCTCTCCGTTGACGACACAAAGTGGTAGCTGTGAGTGCTGTAGTGACCCTCCACCATTCATAATCATTTTTGGAAATACCGGATAAACAACGAATGATTTGAAGAAGGAGTTGGAACTTCCCGGTATTGATTCATGCTGAGAGAATTTAGCTCAATTGCACTGCTAACCCCCGCTTTGCTGAGTGTAGAAGGTCTGAGTTTGGCTGGTAAAAGTCAGGCACTGAACCTGCCTCAGTTAGATGCTTCGTTGAAAGACCTGGTTTGCCAAAACAATTGGCGGCAAGCGATTAAGGCAATGGGACCGCGTATTGGTAATCCCCAAATTACCTCTCAAGATCGCTTACAACTGATTCAACTTCGCCATCAGCTTCAAGATTGGCAAGCAGCGGGAGCCAATGTTTCTGAGCTACCTGGTTGTGCGGGCGTTGATGTATCGGTAGATGGGCCCACCATTGAGTACTCAGCCGCTGCTTCTCTAGACTTTGAAGCAGGCTTGGAGTCAGTGGTAGCGATGCGCTCTTTACCCCAAGGATATATCGGATATGCAGGTCTTTCCCAAGCAGCTGATTCTACCGATCGCAGTTGTCGGGTGATTGATGCTAGGGGCAAAAGGATTGACCTGAGTGCTTTATGCAACGGTCAGTAGTAGAGCTAAGGATTTGGGGACTGTGATAGGGCCCTAATTTTGCGACGCGATCGCTTCTCTTCCCTGAATGAGGCAAGAAACCAGGAGCGATCGCGCCCAAACGGTTAAGGCAACTTGTAGCTAGCGACTCGTAACACTAACTCACCATCACGAGGATTCCGAGTGAAGATAAAAGCTCCTGCTTCGGTTTCGCCCCCAGAGAGGAAATCAATTTGCTGCTCGCCTGCTTCCTCCACTTCCCCATTCACCCGCAGCTCGGCGATGACCTGGACGGACTCTGCGGTTTCGCCTCCCGTATTGGCCACAGTGAAAGGGATGTAGTAATTCCCCTGGTCTTCCCGTGGGGCAGCGTTGGTCGTCACCGACAAAAGTGGTGGTTCCTTTTCCGTTGCTAACCACTCATAGACCACGAGTCCTGCGATCGCTAACAGAATTAAAGACGCAATGGTAAAAGTAATCCACTCGGCTAGGGAACGATGCAGCGGGTTTTGGGGTTGCTGAGAATTTGCTGGACTTTGATTCATATTGCTAACCGTCCTGCGGCTCCGCCAACACTAGCAGGTAAACCTAGGATGAGAATATGGTCCAACCACATGAACCACGG
>DATNPE010000483.1:0-12080 GCA_036703355.1 Allocoleopsis sp.
AGGGCGATCGCTTCCGCGTGAGTATCAGGAATAATTCGAATCCAGTTAGAGGCAAATAATTTGCGGGCCGCCTTAGGAATGTCAGATTCAGGATAGTGCAACCCCAAATAAGATTCCAAATGATCTAGCTTTTCTTCAGCCAGAACCACACCATGCCCATCGTGGTCAAACTTGTAGAGCATGACGCGGTCAAATCCGGTGACTTGACGCACTTCCTGCACAATGGTTTGGCAGAATTCTTGCAGGCTAGCCGTTGATTCTAGCTGATTAATCGAAGCTCTGGCTAAATGATAAAAGCTGAGAAACGGGATATTTTCTTGCGAGATCGCAGGCTCTAATTCCAGAATCAACAAGTCATCAGAACTGCGGTGAAAAATGCCATCAAAAACGAAGTAGTCATCTCCTTTTTGACGATTTTTAGTCCAAATCTTAATCGGATTAATTAATTCCAGATTGGTATCTACTAAGCCTGCTTTAATCCGTTCTACCTGGAATGGGTCCAGCAATTCGTCCAAGTTTTTTTGCAGAATCTCTTCTGGGGCAATGCCAAAAACAGTCAGCGTATTGTTAGTCACCTGTAAAATTTTCAGGTCTGGTGTCAACACTAGCAAAACGCCATGCGGCTGGATTTGATTATGAAACTGAATCGGTGCTTGCTCCAAATGAGCTAAATGTAGCTCCTGTGCTTGTGTTTGTACTTGTGCTTGTAAAGGGCCTGCCATTAATGAGTCTCCTCCAGCCTTTGGAGCCGCAAATTAAAGTATTGAATCGAGAAACCAATAATCAGCAAATTGCACACGATTCATGATGAAATTGGTGTAATTTGAAACGATTAATGAATCAGACTGAGCTACTAATTGTTCAATCAGTTCTGCAAAATTTTCGAGATCTTCAGCCTTGACTGCAATGTTGCACTCTTGCCATTCCAGCTACAAGAGTGAGGCTGGCAGTTCTAAACGAAAGAGATCTGCGATCGCGTTGCCTAATATTTCACTAATTCAGGTGCGTTCAAGAGTCTATCACGACTATTTAGCTAACCTTTCTATAGGAAACATTAAAAAGTATTTACTCTCACCAGTATTGCTAATACTTAATATCAAACTAGCAATGTTTGAAAGGATTTGAGAATTTTAAATACAAATCAATAAATTTGTCAGTATTTCCTTACTCAAATACGACAGTACGATTGCTATAGACCAAGACACGATTTTCGAGATGTAAGCGCACCGCCCTAGCCAAAACCACCCGCTCTAAATCTTTACCTTTACGAATCAAATCAGCCACATCATCGCGATGGCTCACCCGCACCACATCTTGCTCAATAATTGGCCCTGCATCCAGATCTTCCGTCACATAGTGAGAAGTCGCCCCAATAATTTTTACCCCCCGTTTGTAGGCCCGATGGTAAGGGTTTGCTCCCGCAAAAGCAGGTAGGAACGAGTGATGAATATTAATTACTTGAGGAAAATTAGTAATAAAATCAGCGCTTAAAACTTGCATGTATTTTGCCAGCACCACCAAATCAATGCGGTACTGCTTGAGCAAGGCTAATTGTTGAGCTTCCTGCTCTATTTTATTTTCTTTGCTAATCGGAATATGGTGAAAATCAATGCCAAATTGCGCCGCGATCGCCCCTAAATCTGGGTGATTGCTAATAATCAACGGAATTTCAGCCGCAAACTCCTTCGCCCGCTGTCGCCAAATTAAATCAAACAAACAATGGTCTTGCCGACTCACCCAAATCGCAATCCGAGGCACCGCATCCGAGAAATGTAACCGCCAATTGGCTTGGAGCGGTTGGGCGATCGCATTAAACGCAGGCCCAATCAGATCACGCGGCAAATTAAACCCCTCTAGCTGCCACTCAATCCGCGTCAGAAATAGTCCCGCCTCAAAATCCGTATGCTGATCCGCATGAATAATATTGCCGCCATTGGCATAAATAAAATTAGCAATTTTCGCCACAAGTCCCTTTTGGTCAGGACAAGAAACTAACAGCGTTGCAGTGGGACTAGTCATGGACAAAACTCAGACGCAGGAGAGTGGAGCAAAACTAAAAAGGAGCGAACCAAAGCCCACTCCTTAATTTTGAGCGAAACTAAACCGTTTATCTTTTTTTATTCTGCTGGAGAAGTAGGAGCAGGAGAAGCACTAGGGGAAGGATTAGGAGACAGAGCAGGACTCGTGCCCTCTGGGGATGGAGCCGACTCAGGACTGGGACTAGGGCTCTCCGGAGCAGGCTCAGGACTCACATTATTCTCCGTTCCCGGAGCAGAAGTCGCCGCAGGAGAAGGACTCGGAGCCACTGGTGCCGCCTTCCATTCGGAAAAGGGCCGACTCACCGCATTATTAAAATCCGGAGACACCAACAAAACCGATAACTCTTGAGTCCCCGAAGCCTCTGGATCAGCTTGGGCATACCAAAAACTCTGATTGAAATCAGGCTTACCCAAGACAAAACGGTGAGTTTTCTGATCATTCAGCTTCACCTCAATCGTCGCTGTGGGCTGATCCAAGCCAAACTCAGCCTTACGCGTCACGGGAGCCTTAATCGTGCGATCGCTACGCCCCGTTGCCAGCAAACTCAACAAATACGCCACCGCCGCATCATCAGCCGGAGCCGACTCTGGCGCTTTCAACAACCATTGAGACTGAGCCTGCTTCGCCTCAGCAGACTTCACCGCCGCTTTTTCCGTAGATTGTTCAGCCGATTTCTCTCCAGACTTCGCCGCAGGAGCCTTCACAAACTCCAGCCTTTGCCCCGGCGTTGTAATCGTCAAAGCCTGAACCTGCGCCTCCTTAAACCCAAAAATCTGTTGACCACTCGCCTGTTGCTCCTGAGTTTTGCCACCCCCCCGAATCTCATGAAAATAGACAAAACCACCCAGCCCCAAAGCCAGTAAAAGCAAAATCAAAGTTCTCGACTTCAGCTTCATAGTCCCATTTTGGATTTTAGATTTTGGATTACCAAAACTCACTCCCCCCTCCCCAGACCTCCACCGTGGCCTCAACCCACTTTTGGAGGGAGCTTGAGGGACGCAACCGTCCCTCAGCGGGGGTTTTGGGGCAAGCGCCCCCAAGGATTGGATTTTAGCGCCGTTGCCACCACAACACCCCAGCAGACCCAAACCCCAACAAAGGCAAAATAGCCAACGACAACCAACCCACCAAATTCGCCTGTTGCGCCGTCATCGTAATCCGACGATTCTTATCCTCCTTAGGCCGAATCGAGAGCACCTGGTCATCCCGCTTGCTGAGCCAGCTCACCGAATTCAGAAAAACATCCCCATTCAACTGCTCACCAAACAACCCATCCGCCGCAAACTGAGAATTGCCAACCACTACTAACCGAGCCTCTGAAGGCTTTTTACTAGTTTCCCCAGTACTAGAAGCAGGACTCGGACTAGGGCTGGCAGCAGGAGAAGCTGATGGACTCGGCGAAGGTGAAGGCGAAGGTTGAGCCGCCGTAGTCTGAACTGGCTTGCTCAGAGCCACACCCAATAGCAAGGGCCCTTGGCGATCGCTCTCCGGATTAAATTCCAAATTTTGATTTCTCAGGTCGCTTTCTGCCCAACTTTGAGGACTCGTCACCAGCAACGGAGTTTCCTGCACGCCAGCAACGGGCGTCGTTTGAATCGGTCTGCTCAGTGGGTAAACCGAATAGCGATTGCCAAAGTCTTTGGTAATCGGGTGATCGCCATACTGGTTAACTACCGAAGCCGTTGGACCCAACTCAACAATTTGTTGCGCCGAAGCATTGATCGCCACGCGATTGTCCAGCGTCACACCCCAATTTTTGAGTAAACTTTCCAGCTTCGGGTCTACATTAGGGTCAATCATCAGCAAGACACTACCGCCCTGCTGCAAATAAGCACTCAGTTCCTTCACTTCTTTGTCAAACAAAGCTTGCTTAGGACCCGCTATCACCACTGCTGCTGCATCTTGAGGAACAGCGAGTTGTTCCACCAAATTCAGAGGTTCACTAATAAAGTTTTTCTCTTGCAACAACGTCTTGGCTTGCGTCAAGCTCCTTTGACCTGCATCTAGAGACAGCTCTCCATGACCCTGCAGGAAGTAGACTTTGGCTTGGCGATCGCTCGTAATTTGCTCGATCGCATTAGTCAAGCGTCCTTCAGTCAAACGCTCACTCTTGAGGTTTTGCAGAAACTGACGCTTTTGGTCCGACTCGATATAAACATCCCCAATATCTTGAATGCCAAAAGATTGGGCCAAACCTGGTTGCGCGCGAGGATCGATCAGCTCAAAATTAAACTGTCGCGACTGCCGCTTATATTGCTCTAGCAACGCTTGCGTCGGCCCAGAATTAGGATTGGGATTGTTCGGGTCCATAAACACCCAAACCTTTACAGGTTGCGGCAAGCGCTTCAAGATCGCTTGAGACTGAGGTGCCAGCGTGTAAAGTTGATTTTCCGTCAGGTCAACTTGCTTGGCATAGCGCACCCCCAGAAAATTCACCAAACCCAGGATGACTAAAACCGCCAAGGTTGTCAGTAAGGCATTGGTGCTAGCTTGCGTCGAGCGTCGGCCCCAAAAGCCAGAACCAGGCTTACTTTGCCACAAGAGCCAGAGCGCAATTAGAACCACACCTGCGACAGTCAGACCCACAGGAATAGCACCCCAACTGCCAGAGACCACTCCAGCGGATAAGCCGACGACAACTAGGATTGGCCCAGCCCAAAAGAGCCATTGCCAGAACTGCTTCAACGATTTCCAGGTGGTAGGAATTTGTTTCATTGACTTCTGCCCAACCCTCAACTGGGATAGTACTTGCAAGTGGCATTGCCCGCGACCCACTCAACTCGATCAGCGGACGCGATCGCTCAATGCTCAATTAGGAGCTAAGAGCGCTGGAATCTTAGCGCTTCAATCGATTGAGCGGTTAAAAAGAGTCCCAAAATAATGTAGCTAACAAACAAAACTAGGCTGCTGGTATTGACGACCCCACGCACTAAATCACCATAGTGCTTCAGCAAAGATAAATGCCCGATCGCTTCTCCCACAGGGCCGCCAATTGCAGTGGCGATCGCCTGAATCGACCAGAGCAACAAAACCAGCGCAAAGGTCAGAATGGCCGCCAAAATGCTGCTGTCCGTCAACGAAGATAGAAACATCCCCAGAGACAAAACCGCTGCCGCCATCAAAATCAAGCCCCCATAGCCCACCCACAACAAGCTAGGATTCACAGGAGGATTGGCCGCACTTAAGGTGATGCTTTCATAGATCAGTAAAGGCAACACCATCGTAATAAAGAAGGTCAGAACCCCCAGGAGTTTGCCCAAAGAGACCACCCAATTGGTGACAGGAGAAGTGGCCAACAGCTCCAAGGTACCCCGCTTCCGTTCTTCTGCGTAAAGCCCCATCGACAGAATTGGCAGAATAAACAGCGACAAAACCCCCATTAAACCCAAAAAGGATTGCATCAGGGCATAAGCCGCATCAAAGGGTTGCGCGATTTGGTCCGCAGCCGCAGCCGTTTGCAGCGTATCTTGCAACGCCACGACAAAGAAGAAGCCAGACAAAAACCAAAAAACTCCAGCGATCGCATAGGCCAACGGAGAGGCAAAGTACCCCTGCAACTCTTTGCGATAAATCGCCACAATATTGCTAAGAATGACTCGCATTATCCTTCTCCTTCCGATGTTGCTGGCTCAGATGCTGCCGATTCTGATGTAGTAGCGACTGAGGCTACGGCTGTATCTTCAATGACTGGTTCTACGGTCGCCTCAGATCCAGCCTCAGCATCTGAACTGGCTTCCGGTGCTTTTTCTTCGGTCATCGTCAGTTGCAAGAACACATCCTCTAAGCTGGCTCTAGTACGACGCATTTCATAGAGCCCCAAACCAGCGCCCACGACTACAGCGGCAATATCTCGGCCAGGATCGCTATCCGTTTCAGAGGCAACTCGAACCCGACAGCGATGGGGTGCTGAGGCTTGCTCCATCACTTCTTCAGTTCGTAGCGGTTCCACCAGACGCACACCCGGAATTGGTTGCACCAGTTGTTGCACAGTAGCCACATCACCGTCTACTTCCAGCTCATATCCCGATCCAGCGTTGAGCTGCGCCATCAGGTTTTCAGGGCTATTGGTTGCAACCACACGACCCCGGTTAATAATTGCCACGCGATTACAGGTCATGCTGACCTCAGGCAAAATATGCGTGGAAAGAATCACCGTATGAGTGCCTGCAAGATTTTTAATTAAATTCCGCACTTCAATAATTTGGCGGGGGTCTAAGCCGACCGTCGGTTCATCCAAAATAATCGCCGGAGGATCATGGACGATCGCCTGAGCAATCCCCACCCGTTGCCGAAACCCTTTAGACAGCTTGCGAATTAAAGTTTTGCGCTTCTCCACCAAGCTGCAACGCTCCATTGCCGACTGCACTTGCCGCGAGCGATCGCCCGCACTCACTCCTTTAATTCGCGCCACAAAATAGAGAAACCCCTCCACCGTCATTTCTGGGTAGAGCGGTGGCGTTTCGGGCAAATAACCAATCCGCTGCCTTACAGCCATCGAGTCTTCATGGACATCGTAGCCCGCGACTCGCGCCCGACCACTGGTTGCGGGGAGGTATCCAGTCAGAATCCGCATCGTGGTGGTTTTTCCAGCCCCATTTGGCCCCAAAAACCCCAAAATTTCCCCTGGTTCTACCGCAAATGTCACATCTTGAATCGCAGGGGTTGAGCCATAAACCTTGCTCAACTGTTCAACTTCAATCATGTAAACTTCACTCCCAGGAGTTTTTCATACCAACAGTCACGCTGAACCTACAGCAACATCTATTCCGCCCAGCTCAGCCTTACCTGTTCGAGAAGCGCTATAACGCCCTATCGAATCTAGCGTTTGCTGATGACAACCAGATGGCTGAGATATGAAACTTAGTTGACGGAGGCGATCGCTGCCAAACCACGCTAGAAAGCAATGCGCCTTGCAGTCTGGCAGGATACCAAAATCTAGGGACAACAGCAATACAGTCTTGGAAGAGGGAGACAGAAGTCAGAATTCAGAAGCCAGAATTAAGCAACTCTTCTGAATCCTGAATTCTGACTTCTGTCTTCTAGAAACTACAATGGCTGCTTCGCTGGCACGCCGATCGCGCGAGGGAACTCCTCAGGGGTGGGAGCCACTTTGCGGAGATAGAGGCAGTGACGCATACTTTGGGTGATTGGGGTACTGCATTCTTCGATCGCGGCGATCGCGCCACCCAATTGAGCTACCGCTGGGCGCAATGCCTCGGTTTCCTCAAGCGTCCATTGGCCGCGATAAAGCACGGCTTGGCCTTCCAGTTTCAGCAATGGCAAGGCGTACTCCGCACAGACCGAAGCTGGCCCCACTGCCCGAATCAGTGCCAAATCATAGGCTTCTCGATGCTCAGGCAACTGTCCCACCGCTTCAGCTCGGTTCACCAAAGTCTTGGTATTTTCCAACCCTAACGTTGCTGCCAAGGTTTGCAGAAAAGTAATCTTCTTCTGAGTCGAATCTAGTAGCGTCACCTGCCAATTGGAACAAGCGATCGCCGCCGGAATCCCTGGAAAACCGCCGCCAGTGCCGATGTCGATTACGCGAAAGGATGAAGGATGAGGGATGAAGGATGAAGCATGTATGCCCTCGGCATTCCCGTAGGGTGGGATGAGGGATGAAAGTACCTCTTCTGCATCCTGACTCCTGACTCCTGACTCCTTTAACAACGGTGCAATTCCCCGCAAGGAATCCCACAGATGCTTTTCCCAAAACTCGGCAGGCTCGGTGATGCGGGTGAGATTGAGTTGGCGGTTGCCCTCTAAGATGAGTTCGTATAGCCGTTGTAGCTGCTGCTGCTGGTGGGTGGTGGGTTGCCAATGAAGAGTTTCCTGCCAAACAGCGCTCATTTCTGGCAAATTCACGGTTTCAAGATCCAACATTAAATTTAACTTTGAACAACGGATTGAGGCTGCTTCGCATTCATTTCCAGCGCTTGTGGGTCGGCGGGTTGGAGTTCTCCGTGGTGCAGAGTCCAACAGCGGTCGGCGATCGCCAGCAAGTCTCCCGCATCATGGGTCACAATCAACAAACTCCAGTGATCTTTGAGACGAGCTAACAAACTGACCAACTGCCGCCGCATAGACCAATCTAACCCAGCCGTGGGTTCATCGAGCAGTAATAGGTAAGGTTGGCGAATTAACTGCACTGCCAACGCTAAGCGTCGTTGCTGCCCACCACTGAGGGAATGAGGGGAAGTATGCAGGGATAAATGCCCCAAGCCCACCTCTGCCAAGGCTTGATTCACCCGCTCTGACCCTAGTTCTGGGTGACCCAGGCGCAGTTCTTCTAGAATCGTGGCTCCGCAGAAGTGTCGCTCTGGAAACTGAAAGACGAGTCCTCCCAACTGCTGCAGATGGGCAGGAGTCAGGTCTTGCTCTCGCCACAAGACATCACCTGAAGTTTTTTCCGCCAGCCCTGCCAAAATTTCTAGCAGAGTGCTTTTTCCCGAACCGCTGGGACCAATGATCAAGCCCAATTGCTGAGGAGCTAGCTCCAAATTGATGGACTTGAGGATGGCCGTCGGCGTAGCAGGCGGATGATAGGTCAGGTTTTTGAGATAGAGCATTAACGATAGTACCAGCGAAGAGCAAGTCAGCCATTGAATGTCAGAATACAGCGATCGCAGGAAGCTAAGTCAGGGCCAAGCGGTAGAAACGCTGCATCAAAATCAGGACAAATTTAGAACCCGCTAATTTTAGATAGTGCTAAAAGAGAGGGTGCAGGTTCAAAAAAAAGACGACGAGCGAAGTGGTCAAGATTCTGTTTCAATTGTGACAAATTTAGCGTGCCCAATGAGCAGTCGTTCTGGAACCCAAACCAAAGGACTGCGTCAAATTTATGCAGCTAGCTAAACCCTTGACTGGTCAGCGATCGCGCCCAAATTGGGTGCTTCTGGAACTTTGGCATCGGCTGAGATTGTCGCATTCAACTCACCTGAAACCACTCCAGGCTCTAAAGCATTTGCAAGCAGAACGAATTCAAGGAACGTTTTGAGAGGCTCCATTATGATCAAACTGTCGATTGCTTCCAGTAGTGTTGGGTCTAGTGCCCCACCCTGCCCCTCCAAGACGCAACGCCAAGGCCACCCCTTTCGCGCTTCCCAGCGGCTCGTTTCTGCCATTGCGGGTACTGCAGCGATCGCCCTCAGCTTATGGGGCAATCCTGCCTTTGCAGGCGACCCCTTTCGGACCAGCAGCCCTCATGCCATTGGTAAAAATACGGAAGCAGCCTTTAGAGCCATTTTTGAGCGCGGCGACTACCAGGCGGCCAGAAAATATTTAGCCCAAGCCGAACCCAATGAGCCATTAAGCTATGCGATGAAAGCGTCTTTAGCTTATATCGATAAAGATTGGGCGGCGCTACGCACCAATGCCACCAAAACTCGCGAAACGGCTGAGCAGTTACGCAAGACCGATCCGCTACGCGGCAATTTGTACGTGGGCGTGGGCGAATTTATGGAAGGCGCCTACATCGTTTCTCAAGAAGGGACAGTACGCGGCACCCCTCAAGCGCTCAACAAGTTACAACGAGTGTTTCAGGCCCTCAATGCCGCCGAAAAAATCAGCCCTCAAGATCCAGAACTGAACATCGTCAAGGGGTTTATGGATCTGATGTTGGCAGTTAACTTACCCTTTGCCAATCCAGCGGATGCCGTAGAACGCCTGAATAAATATGCTCAGCCTCGCTATTTGGCTTACCGAGGCATTGCCATTGGCTACCGAGACTTAAACCAGCAAACCCAAGCGATGCAGTTTGTCGATCAGGCCCTTAAGCTGACCCCCAACAACCCGGATCTGTTCTATCTCAAGGCGCAAGTTCTGGTGAAACAAGGCAAGAACCAGGAGAGTTTAGAATTTTTCCGCAAAGCGTTGGACAAACAAGCCCAACTCCCTCGCCAACTGCGAAACCAAAT
The DNA here is from genome assembly GCA_036703355.1 of Allocoleopsis sp. Lineage (GTDB taxonomy): Bacteria > Cyanobacteriota > Cyanobacteriia > FACHB-46 > FACHB-46 > Trichocoleus. The sequence goes on from DATNPE010000483.1 coordinate 9,957, forward strand.
CGCCTATGAGCGCTGTCGAACTGAGCGCCGCATTGATCAAAAAGAGCGGGATTGTGCGGCTGAGCTCAAGAAATAGCTCGCGATCGCTCCGTCCATCTACTCTCTCTACAAAACGCTGAAGGGTGCCGCACTTGGCACCTTTTTTGTGCTTGGGTTTCGCGAGTATCTCCTCCCTACAACAGGCAGCTAAACTGGCTGCGGTATTCTGGAGATGCTTCAGATGAGCGATCGCTGAAGCCACGCCCCCATTTACTCAGTATTGGAACATGCAAGTACAGTTTCGGGAGTTTGACCCCTTTAATGTCTGGATTTGGCTAGAGTTCAGCCTCAACCCCTCTGAACTAGAAAAACAGTATGTCGAGGAAATCATCAACTCCTGGTTTTTTCTGGGCAAGCTAGGCGGATTTAACGCCGAAAACCTCCAAGTCCAAGACGTTGGCTTAGAAATCAGCTACATGGACTACAACCACGATGTGGCGGAAGACAGCTTCATGGCCTTGATGCACAACGTCGGCGAAGTGGAATACGAAAGCAACTGGGCCCGCTGCTGGTTTGACCTAGGCACCAGTGACGCGATCGCCCTCGACGTTTTGATTAATGCCTTGAGACAGTTCAGCAAAGATTACGTAGAAATCAAAACCCTCATTATTGGCGGCGAAAACGAAGATTGGCCCATTCCCGAAAGTCGGAAGCGGGAGCGCTCTGAATTCGACGATAATTAGGCAGCTCAACAGCAGGTGTGGCTATTGATACATCAGCTATCCTGTTGATTGCTCGTAGCTTTGACATTTCATTCTTCTAAACCTATGTACGGAGACAAGCAAATTCGGGTTTTGGCTTTGGGTCTGATTCGAGATACGGCAGGCGGTGGCAAGGGCGATCGCATCTTTATCTCGGAAGGATATGACCCAGTGAAGCAAAAAACCTTCTACCGCGCCTTAGGCGGTGGCGTGGACTTTGGCGAAACCAGCCTCACCGCTCTACAACGCGAGTTTCAAGAAGAAATTCAAGCAGAACTCACCAACATTCGTTACTTAGGCTGCCTGGAAAACTTATTTGTCTTTAACGGTCATCCAGGCCACGAGTTAATTCAGCTTTATGAGTGCGACTTTGCTGACCCCAAATTCTATGAGCTGAATGAACTAATTTTTGTCGAAGGCGATCGCCAGAAAAAAGCCCTGTGGGTGGAGAGCGATCGCTTCAAATTGGGAGAGTTAACCCTGGTTCCAGAGCAGTTCTTTGATTACCTTTAGCAAAATATAAAGGGCACCCACAAGCGGTGCCCCTACGAGGTTAGATAGATTTCTAACTGACAAACTAAACAGCCGTATCCTTAGCGAAACATACTGCTGAGCGAGCTATCTTCGTGAATTCTCCAGATGGCTTCACCGAGGATATTCGCCACCGAGAGGACCGTGAGTTGCTCGAAGCGATTGGTTTCAGGCACCGGAATCGTGTTGGTGACAATGATCTCCTCGAACAAGCCACTCGATAAGCGCTCGATCGCTGGAGGGGAGAAAACGGCGTGGGTCGCGCAAGCATAAACCTGGCGAGCACCTTCCTTGCGGAGGAGACGGGCTCCCTCACAAATCGTCCCCGCCGTATCGATCATGTCGTCAACCAAGATGGCAGTCTTGCCAGCTACGTCCCCCACCACATTCATCACTTCTGCCACATTATGAGCTTGACGACGCTTATCAATAATGGCAAGAGGAGCATCATTGAGCTTTTTCGCGAAGGCTCTGGCCCGTGCGACTCCACCTACATCTGGGGAAACGACCACAATATCCGATAGATTCTTACTGGCTAAATAATCAAACACAACAGGTGAACCATAAACATGGTCACAGGGGATGTCGAAATAGCCTTGGATTTGAGCTGAGTGCAGATCCATTGCCAAAATCCGATTTGCGCCAGCCTGAGTAATTAAGTTGGCCACAAGCTTGGCTGTAATGGACTCCCGCCCCGCAGTTTTACGGTCTGCTCTGGCGTATCCATAGTAAGGAATTACGGCGGTGATTTGCCGAGCCGAGGCTCGTCGGCAAGCATCCACCATGATCAGTAATTCCATCAGGTTATCGTTAACAGGCTGACACGTAGGTTGGATGAGATAGACATCACACC
>DATNPE010000484.1:0-5384 GCA_036703355.1 Allocoleopsis sp.
TTTTGTACTCAATCTGGTTTTGGTTAGTACGGCTTCCTTCTACGACTTTGGTGACGCTGCTATAGTCCATTTTTTGCAGCTCCACTCGAATTCGCTGGTTCGCCTGCGGTTGGCCGCTCGGATCAGTGACAATGACTTGCACCGGAAAGGCTTTGCCTGCATCCGCCACAAAATTGCTTTGTAGACCAATCAAGCGATCGCTCGGTAGCGCCGTGAAGGTTTGGGAGTCGGCCACTGACAAGTTAGAAACATCGGTGACTTCAGCATCCACCCGATAGGTCATCGGGTACGGCAGGTCTTTAGCGATCGTGACCGCTTGGCGGCCTTGTCCCGCTTGGTTCAGCACTTGGTTGGTTTGCAGTACATCGGTAGGCACGGTGGGGCTTTCTTCCGGCCAGAACCACTGACGACCAAAGGAGAACTGCTGCCATCCTTGAGGGACAAAGGCGGTTTGCTCACGAGTGACGTAATACTTGACTTGTCCGCCTTCCACGGGAGCACCAAACAGGTAATTGCTTTGGGCGTTGGCCGTAATTTGTTGACCGGTAAAGGCAACCGATTTGTCTAGGGCGAGATCAACTTTGAAATTGGGGGGCTTGAATTCAGCGACGCGAAACTCCCCTGTGATCTCTTCTCCATTAGCTCCCTTAGCCCGGATGGAGTAGTAGCCCAGCGGTTGGTTGGGTGAGAGCGGCAACTCTACAGAAAAAGTGCCAAAGTCATTGGTGGTCTGGGTGCCTAACTCAGTTTTTTTGCCGTCAGGGTCTTCTAGGGTGACGCTGTAGCGGGCGTTTTTCGCTTGTTGCAACGTGCCGTCTTGCAAATAATAGGCAGCTCCGGTAAACCAAGCTTTTTCGCCCGGTTGATACAGTTGGCGATCGGAGAAGATGGTGCCGCGAGATTCGGGGCTGCCATTCTCCCAGCTTGCATCTACGCCATAGCCGTAAGCTCCGCTGTACTCATCGGTGCGGGTGAAAGCCCAGTCGTTGCCTTCACGGGCGATCGCGAGCAGTTTAGGCGCTTCCGCAAAACTAGAATTGCCGCCGGGGATACAAGCTTGTAAGTTCTGACTATTAAGCTGTAGCGTGCCATTGGAATCTGTTTTTCCGGTGGCGCAGGGTGTGGAAGTCGCGCGAGATTTGCTGTCTAGCTGAGATCGATAAACCTCAACCGTGGCGTTGGCAACCGGGACACCATCGGCCAAGTGATGCACCCGTACCAAACCTCCCTCCGGAAACCATTGTGCAAACACGCCCAAGTTGGTGAGTTGCACCAAGCCATAAAAGGTGGGTTCCCGCCATTGCTGCTTGCCATTGTCTTCGTAGCGGTTGGTGCGGGCTTGCACGCCATAAGCCAACATGCCGTTAGCAGTCCCCAGCTTTTCTCGTAGCGGAACCGTGAGAGTGAGTGGTTGATTCTTCTTCTGTCCGGAAATCTGGAAGCTTTGCCACTCCGACAAGTTAGGCAGCAGGTCGTTGCCTTCGCCTCTGGGATAAGCAGAGTCGTTGTACACCAGATCTGTTGGCTGCACGACTCGGTAAGCCGCTTTATATTTGTTTTCTGGTAGATTCACCGCAGAAACATTGAGCTGTAAGTCTTTACCTGTGGGAAAGATGTTGAGGTTGGAGGGTGCCCACAAATCCGCTGCGACATTACCCGTGTGGTACTGCAAGGTGACAGATTTGCCCAAAGTCTGACCAAACTTATCTTTGAGCTTGCCTGCGATCGCGATCGTGTAATTGGTCGCAGGTTCTAGCGCCCAAGGATTTAAGTTAACAATGCGATCGCCCTCGTAGGCTTGGACTAAACGCGGTGCCTGTTTGGGACCAGGATTAATCGTGATGTTTTGCAGCGCTGTCTCGGCTACCAAGCCATTGTTGAACTGTAACTGAGCGCTACCTTTGACAAACCGCCCATAAGCACCTCCTGCATCGGGTTGACCATAAAACTGGATACCCTGAAAGGCTAAAGGAGCATAGGTAGAAACTTGACTGCTAAAGGTGGTTTCGCTCGGCAAGTTGCCGTGAGCAGGCTTGAGACCTGGCGCAAATTCCAGACGGTAGCGTGTGGCTTTTTCTAAGGCTTGGCGAGGGGCGATCGCGTAGGTCCAGGTACGATTCGCAGGATCGAATTTTGTTTCAGGGTCTTCAGGATGATTGTTCGGATTCTCCTCGGTGGTTTCCAAAGCTACCTTGAGGGGCACGCCTTGTTTACCCCTTTCGGGCATCAGTTGGGCGTGGGCTTGCACAGAAGCAACATCCAGTTCTGTATTGGCAGTAAACTTGAGCGTTGGCTTGATATCAATCGGTTCTACTTCACCTTCGTTCGGTTGGCTACCATCTACCGGAGTTCCAGGTAGGTTCGTGAGCTGGATAGGAGCTGTGTTGAAAGTCCAAGCGAGATCTTGAGCCAGCCGATGATTTTTCAAGTCAGCCAAACCCGCTTTCAGCGTCACCCGAATTCGCGTGGCTTGGGGTAGCGCTTGCTCCGCTTGGAACCCCACCATTCTGGGGGTGAGAAAGCGAAACTGACCCGGAAGCGGTGGCTGAAGTTCAAATTGTTTCAGCTTGGTTTGCTGCTCCGGGCTATCCAGGCTCTCAACCGGAATGAGTGGTTCCCGAAAGCGGATGCGAAGCTGAGCCAGCGATTTGGCTTGACCTGTGGGGCTAATTTGTTCGATCCAGTCCGGTAGCTGCGGGGGAGCTAGGGGAGTCACGGCTGGCAGGGGGGCTGAGCTGGGAGTAATGCGAGTGATGCCACAACCCGCGATCGCCAAACAAAGCACCCACAGGCACAAAATTCTTCCCCATGCTTTCATCAATCTGCCGATCGCCTGCATTGCTGTCTCCCCCACCACTCGATTGCGGCTGTCAAATCACTAGCTACAATCGAGCATTAGGAAGCTGCGGCAGGGGCCACAAATCTTTACGGGTCTAAGTCCTGAAAAATAATTTGGGTGGCGACTTCTTCTGGAGTTGGTGGTGGGGCAGCAGCTACCGTGGCGGGGGGCCGAGGGGGTGCAGCGGCGGTTTCGGCTTTCTGGTACTGCTGTTGATGAAAGGCGATCGCTCTGGCAATAGCTTGTTGCCGCCGTTCTTGATCCATCGAAATGCTGTAGACGTTGTTGCCCAAACCAGGGGCATTCCACTGGCCTGTATCAGGGTTGAGGAACGATCGCGTTCTGGCCCACAACACAGCTTCCGAACCGCGCAAGCCCATTTTGTGAGCCGCTTCTAACCAGTCGATATAACCGCCGCGATCGAGCGCTGCCAACGGAGCTTGATTGGCTAAATCGATTGCGTTTAGCTCCTCTTCTAGCGTTAACTGCATACCTTTGGCTGCCGCTTGCTGCCGCACCATTTCGGCTTGTTTGGCTAGGCGCTTGAGCTGCTTCTCATCGGCTTCTTCGGGAGAGCGGGCACCATGTTGGTAAGAAAAAGAACCCAGATTCCATACCCCGTTGCCTGGATCGACGTGGCCATAGTAGGCACTGGTGCGATCGCCTGCTGGAGTTCTGGTACCCTCAGCACTACCTACCGCTTTAGCAACTAAGGAATTCGCTCCTCCAGTAAACAAGCTAGCCGCATCGACCGGAGTGGATGGAGTTGCAGTGGCAAGGCTTGGAGCATTGGGAGGAGGCTCTGTTTGCGTTACTGGTGGGCTGGTTTGGGCTGAAGCTGAGGCAGGGGCCAGCGCAAAATTCAACTCACTAGCGTCTGCAATCTCTGGTGGAGGCGCGATCGCAGTCGTTGAGGGTTCGGAGTGGTGTAGGGCTGGGGGTGGCGATAACTGATTGGCAGAGAGACTAAAGTCTAAGTTCACGTCATCTGCTTGTGCAGCCTGGGCTGTCCCCAGCGTGACCACAAGCAAGCTGGCGGCAACCAAAGGGTGTTGTTTCATGGTTGTTTCAGCGTTCTTTCTAAAATGTTGCGAGAAGGCTCCACAAAGGCCCAAGTGCCATTGGGTTGCTTGCGTAGCGCGGCGAATTGTAAGTAAGTTCCTGACCCAATGACGTCGCCTTGACGCACGTCACCCAGTTGGGGCTGCTTTAGGCCACAAAGTCGAAATAGATAGGCGGGCACTTCATCACTGGCAAATAGAACACAGGTTCCTTGATAGGGTTGCACCGAGCCAGCAAACGGCGCGAACACAGATTTACCTGCGAGAACAATAGAGATGTCTCCTAAGCCACCTGCCACTGAATAGCCCGCGATCGCGCTACCCGGTTGGAGTTCCCAGGTTTGGGCCAACTGGATCTTTTTAGGGGTGAATTCTGTGGTTTGCTGGCGTGAACATCCGAGACGCAGCAGGACCAAGATGGCGATCGCGATGCCCAATCTAACGAAAACTAAACTGGTACCCCGCATACTCATCGCCCTCATACAAAATCACTAACCAGGTCTGCGGGTCGAACTCTAAGGGGTAAGCTTCTCGCTCAGCCTTGACACCCGCGCGCACTTCCAACTTTGGCAACTTGCAGTAGGGTGCTTTGAGAATGCTTTGCACCTTGGTTTTGGGGTCACGCTCTGGAATGGTCAGCAGTTTGGCGAGTTGGGCTCTAGAGAGTGTGGCCTTGGATTGCACAATTTCTTGACAGACTTCGCCATGATTTTTGGCTTTGACGGCTCCATGCAAATCCAACAACAAACCGAGAATTGCTACCACAAAGCCCCCCAAGAGCAAGGGCTTGAACAAGGATTTCAAATCTAACCTCTGAAAAGTATTGCGTTTCATCTCTCCCTCGGTGCTGGTAACGGGTTATCTCTAGAACGCCGCTGGCTCCTCACCACACCCTCTGACCTCCTGTTTCAGGCATTAAAGTCTGCCTCCGAGTAACAATCCGATGACAATTAACAACAATCGATAGCCCCAAATAGAGCCCACCGCCGAGTTGAACACCGCTTGATAAGTGGTGAGCATGGCTGCCCCCGCCACCAACAGCACCACAGGAAACCAAAGCACAGGATAGGTTTGAATCAGTGTTTGCAGTCCCACTCTCACAGCGGCAGCGATCGCCACCCAAACTGCTGCATCACTCACTAAAGCTGGTGTTCCCATAGGTAGCTTGACGGTGGTTCTGACCCAGCGGCGCAGTTGGCGTAGCCAGCGATAACGTTGGATTAAGCTGGGCGGTTGGTGAGCAATTTTCTTCGCTTTTGTACGAGTCGGTTCCACTCGACGGGGTCGCAGGCGATCGCTGGGTCGCTGCCGATGCCTCAGTCGTCGCAACATTTGAGCGGTGGAAGTGGCATTCTGCTTCGCCTGGTTCAAGCTAGTTTCTGACGCTTCGGCTAAAGCCTGGTTGGGAGTCACTCCCGCGATCGCCGCTTCAGCTTCTGCAGGGTTTTGGATTAGTTTCCCTGTCGCTGCATGGGTTGCTGTAC
>DATNPE010000485.1:0-2132 GCA_036703355.1 Allocoleopsis sp.
GTGAGCGATCGCACGCGATTAGTGCTGATTCAGCGCTCCTGTGGTTACTCCTGGCGCTCTAGCTTGGCGATCGCCGACATCGAAAAAATTGTCCATCTGGTGAAGCAGCAAAACCCCAATACTGTTTGCTTTGTGGATAACTGCTATGGCGAGTTTATTGAGACCCAGGAACCGACTGCGGTTGGTGCCGATTTAATGGCAGGGTCTCTAATCAAAAACCCAGGTGGCACCATTGTCACAGCAGGAGGCTATGTCGCAGGGCGGGCTGATTTGGTAGAAGCCGCCACTTGTCGCTTGACGGCACCGGGAGTGGGGAGTTCGGGGGGAGCTACCTTTGACCAAAATCGTTTGCTGTTTCAAGGCTTGTTTCTGGCCCCGCAAATGGTCGGGGAGGCTGTGAAGGGCAACCACTTAACTGCTCACGTCTTTCAGCAGCTTGGCTACCCAGTGAATCCTTTACCAGAAGCACCCCGCCGGGACGTGATTCAAGCCATTCAACTGGGTTCGCCCGAAAAACTGATTGCTTTTTGTCGCGCTATCCAAAAGCATTCGCCCATTGGTTCTTATCTCGACCCCGTTCCTTCTGGTATGCCAGGGTACGAAAGCCAATTGGTGATGGCAGGTGGCACGTTTATTGATGGTAGTACTGCGGAATTTTCAGCCGATGGTCCGCTGCGGGAACCTTATGTGGTGTTCTGTCAGGGCGGCACCCACTGGACCCATGTCGCGATCGCCCTTGAAGCTGCGATCGCAGCAGTTGGCCCTGCTTAGGCAACACCAGCAGTAACAGGACGGAAGGAAATTTCTACAAACAAGCGACGGCAAGCAAACAGCGTGTAACCATCCACAGGCATCAGCGAAACACTATCTTCGTAGCATTCTACGACTCGATACTGCTTGCCGTTTCTAGCAACCAAAAGTTCGCCTGCTTGAAGTTTCATTTCTTAACAATTGCTAATGATTAGTAACTAAAATCATGTATTTCGTAGTGTAATTAGTATGACTGGATACGAGTTTACAAAGATGAGTTTTTTGTAACGAATTTATCAATTTATATAAATAAACTGTAATACTTTAACCCGCCTTTAACTAGGTTGAGTTAAGGCAGCATGAAACACACAAGCCAAGAACCCTATTTGGCTCCTGGCTTCTGGCTTCTGACTTCTGACTTCCAGCTACCTACCCTTTAGTCTGGCAACTTGTACTGTCCTACAATGCGCTTGGCATACTCTGGCACATGAGCTTCCAGCTTCTCTGGGTGTTGGCGCTTCAGGTATAGATAGTTGCGGGTAAAGTGCGAATCAATCGAGAATCGAGCGTATTCCAAACCTTTTGGCCCGACTCGCTCGATCACTACTCCCATCAGCTTCGCGGCCCACATGGGTAAAGTGACACCCTTATCATAGGCAGGAATACTTTGCTGTACCGCATTGCGGCGATCGCCTTGGGACATTACAGGCTGGGTTTCAATCTGGTCATGAACTAAGTCCAGCATCTCTTGGCCGCGATCGTTCCGCACCACAATCCACTGCCAACCGAAGGGAGCACCCATATAGCCCACAACCAAGTCGGCTAGGGAGTTAACGTAGTCAAAACAGCTCATGCAGGACGGTGCGAACACATCCTTGAGTTGATTGGTTTTGAGGCCAAAGAAGGGGACTTTTTCCACCGAGCCATCTTCATGCTTAAAATGCACCCGGAAGTCTTGCATGAACTCGTAATGCACGACCGTTTCCGGCGATCGGCTGGTGGTTTCTAAAAACTTCTGCAAGCCTGCGCGGGTGACGTTATCCACACAGGGCGTGCCCAGCACATAGAGCTTTTCTAGGCCGAGTTGCTTTTCCACTGCTCGCAGCGCTTGAATCTGGCAACCCACACCAATCACTAGCAGCCGCTTCATGCCTGACTGCTCGATCTGCTCTAGTACCGACAGGTTGGGTGATAGCGTTGGTTTGTTGACCCGTGCCGCCAGAATTTCTTCGGGAGTACGAGCGATTACGGGCTTGGGTTGAAAGCGGTCTTCAGCGGTGTTTTGCACACAGACCACGCCTTCCACCAGGCCACGATTGAGCATTTCGATCGCGATCGTGCTGACAATGCCTGTCCACTGGGCACCCTCGATCGGCTCGGTT
>DATNPE010000486.1:0-4046 GCA_036703355.1 Allocoleopsis sp.
CAGCTGTTGAGGTTAGGCAACAGAGCGTTACGCTACTTAATTTCCTCCGACCACATTAAGCCCAATGGCGAACCATGCTCCCTAGTTCTACTGTATCTAGATAGTCTAGGGTAAAGGCTTTACGCAAAAGTTCTGGAGGCACATACTCGTCATATTTTTGCAGCCTCGGCACCTCATCTGGACCTAGCAATTCCTCGGCTGACAGCCTGCCATCGGCGATCGCCACAATTTCGCACAGCAAGTTTTCTAGCTTGGCTTTACCCAGTTGCACTGTAAAGAAGTAAGGTGACCGCCCACCCACACTCTTGATTTTTAGGGATTCTCGGCAGCAGAGCTTCAGGTATCGCTCTAGGGTGCGGTAAGCGGTGGTGCCCAACCAGGGGAAGATGCAGCAGCTTTGGTCGTCTAGTTGCAGTAAATGATGGCGATCGAGTTCCACTCTTCTGGCCCACTGGCGTGCGGCTTGTAGTCGATCCTTGGCTCCTGGCTGTAAATAGCGATACTCGGTATCCTCAAACAACACCTGACGCATCCGTTGCAGCACTTTGGTATGTAACGTGCCACCACCGCCTTGCCAAGCACTACTCGCCGCCCCAGTACTGGGTTGCACAAATACGGTTTTGGTTTTGTCGTCAATTTCGAGCACTTGCCAAGCTCGGCCCGCTAGAGCCACGCGATCGCCTATTTCCGGCGGCAAGGCAATACTGCCAATGGTGGTCGTGCCTTCCTGCACCGTATATTCTTCGCTGTCTGGAAAGGTGGCGTAAAACTTGAAGCTCCGCACAATTCGTTCCCCCGCTAGCCCAACAATTAGCGTGCCTTCGGCAGTTTTTTGAATGTGGTCAATCTCTATTAGGTGGCGCAGAAGTTGGCGAAACTCTTCTGGGGCGATCGCTCGGAAAGTAGGCAGGGTTAGCACTTGCTGAGCGAGGGCAGCAGGAGAAAGTTCTCCGAGGGCCACCAGCGTACTCATGGTTTGGTGATAGAGCAGGCTCAAAGGGTATCGCAACGGTTGAATCGGTTCGATCCAGCGTTCTTCCAGATAAAGTTGCAAGATAGCGATCGCTTGTAGCAGTTGCCAGGGAATCTGATCGGGCAAAAACTCTGGATCGACGATCGGATCTTCCACACAGACAAAGCGCATATCTGCAGGCGTGCCCCGTCGCCCCGATCGCCCTAACCGTTGCAGAAAACTAGCGACTGAAGGCGGCGACTCCAGTTGAATCACCCGCTCTAGTTGCCCAATATCGATGCCCATTTCAAAGGTTACTGTTGCTGCCGTTACTGCTGGGGCAAGGTCACGCATGGCTTGTTCTGCGGCGGCTCGCAAGTTGGCGGAGATGCTGCCATGATGCACATGGTAAATATCAGGTAAGCCTTTAGCCGTGGCAACTTGACGGAGCATGGCGATCGCGTCTTCGGCGGCGGTGCGGTTGTTAGCAAAAATCAGGCATTTGCGCGACTGCGTTTGGTTAAACAAATAATTTTGGTACGGACTAAACGCGGCGTCCCGATTGTCTCCCTTGGCGCGGATCGGTTCTGAGCGGTAGAAATGTTCTAGAGACAAATGTAGGGTGCGTTGCCCAATCTTCACTTCTGGTGTGATTACCGATGGCTGCGTGCCCGATCGCAACCAATCTTCAGCTAGCCCATAGTCTCCAAGCGTGGCCGATAACCCAATGCGTCGGGGCTGGTTTTGAGTCTGTTTGGCTAGTCGTGCCAATTGGCAGAGAATTTGGCTGCCTCGTTCTGACCCAATAAAGGCATGAATTTCATCAATCACGACAAACCGCAAATCACCAAACAAGCGATCGAGGTTTTTACTTTGGTTAATCAACAAACTTTCCAATGATTCGGGTGTAGTTTGCAGCACGCCCCTAGGCTGTTTCAGCAGCTTTTGCTTCTGGCTCTGCGCCACATCTCCATGCCACGCCCACACCGGAATGTCCGCTTCTTTAAGTAAATCGTTGAGGCGATCGAACTGGTCATTAATCAGCGCTTTAATCGGGCCGATATACATCGCGCCAATGGTTTTAGGAGGTGCCTCATGGAGCAACGTCAGCACCGGAAGAAACGCTGCTTCAGTTTTGCCCGCTGCCGTTCCCGCTGCAATCAGCAGATGAGCATCCGTCTCAAAAATCACCCGACAAGCTTCTGCCTGCACTTGCCGCAAATCAGTCCAACCGTGGTTGTAGATATATTCCTGAATAAATGGGGCTAAGCGTTGATAGGCGCGATCGCTCATACAAATTCATGTTGCTGGGCTAGTAACTCACCCTACCCGATCTGGCTACTGCTGCTGAAACTGAGTTAACAACCAAGCACCCACTTGAGCTTGATTCATCTCACGGCTCATCTCCAAAGCTTGACGCAAAACCGCGATCGCCAATCCCGGTAACACTTTAGATTCGGTAATTCGCCGACTGCCCCCGTCTGCAATTTCAAATGCTAAAGTCTGTCGATTCTCAACATCCACCACCCAGTACTCAGAAATTGCTAAGTCTTCGTAGAGTAAACGCTTTTGGCCCAAGTCGTCATTGAGAGAAGAATCGGCAATCTCAATCGCTAGGTCTGGAGGAGGAACCGTCGCCAAATCTGCGATCGCACTACCTTGAGGCGCGAGTTGAGCGCGATCGCCAAAATAATACGAAATATCTGGCTGGACTTCACGAACTCCTGTTTGTCGATAGCTACAGTTGGTTAATCCCTGCAAAGGAACTCCCAGGAGGGTGCAGTACAGATTAATCGCAAAAATAATCAGAGTATTGACGCTGGCATGAGCAGGCCCAACTCCCACAGTTTCAATCCTCATGCGTCCGTTGTCATAGTATCCCTTTGCCTTAGCATAGGCAGGGTCATCTGTGACTTGAATGTATTCCTCCCATGTCGATGGCACCCAAGTATTTGTCGCAATTTGAGTTTGTAGAAGACTCATGAACGCCCTGGGATAGCTTGACAGGTTTGAAGCACAATCCTCTTACCTTATTCTAAAGCTGAGAGGTTGAGCTAGTTAGGAATGAAGAGAAGCGATCGCCTTTCAAAAACTAGTCAGTTGGAAAAGCGATCGCCCCACGCATCACTTCAGTTTAAATCGCAACAGCTTTTAACTCCGCCGCAAGCAGAGATTGTTGCCGCTTTGGTCGTTTAAGCAGTTACCATCGCGATCGAGTAGAACGACTGAATTGATACTAGGAAATTGCTTTAAGGTAGCAGTAATTGAGCTTTTAATGCGGGCATCATCGCCAATGCCGTTGGATACCACTTGCTTGCAGAATTGCAGCTTAGCAACTCCTGTAGAAACAGCCAGCTTAAAGTTTTGACCACAGTTAGAGTTGCCCTGCAAATTGATTGAAGCCCTATAACCTTGTTGTCTTTCCTGAGTGGTTGGACCTGCGATCAACTGCTCGATGGCAAACTGAGCTACGCCTTGAGTTTGGGTCTGTCGTATCACAGGAGCAACAAAAGAGAAGTCTTGTTGGCTGCGGCTGGTGGGGAAAAATACTTTAACTTGCTTGGAGGTGGTTGTAGCTGCAATGGTGGTTGGTGCCACACTGCCAGCAGGTTTAGCTTCTGTAGGGCGGTTGTCGTAAAGGCTAATTCCAGCAAGGGTGGCGATCGCTAAACCAGAGAAGAGAGAGTGACGTAAATTGAACATGGATTTCGGGCAAGTATCGTCTAATTGCTGAAAGTAGCTTCAATCCGCGATCGCCCCATTCCTCAAACTCTCTGCAATAGAATTTTTGCAAACTTTTACTGTCTTAATTCAACCATTGGTAGGAAGTCAAAAAAGATAGGCGATCGCTCTTCCAAATTCAACAATAGTGAGGCTTGTTGGCGAGTAGGGAACCCTATATGAAACAAACTGAGGACTGAATACTATGAGAAAAGGTGATCATATTTATGTTGCTCTGGGTTCCTTTAAGCAGCATGGAATTTACATTGATGAGAAGCGAGTAATTTATTGGTCTGACCGAGAGTTAAAGGGTGGTCAAGTTTACCAAACTAGTCTTACAGATTTTGCTCAAGGTCAAGAACCGAAGCCTAGG
>DATNPE010000487.1:0-6315 GCA_036703355.1 Allocoleopsis sp.
GGCATTTAATGTTTTATTAGGACAAGTTGAGTCAGTAGCTAGCATGATTGAATGCTGGTCTCTGCTCGGTACTGGTCTGGTAGTGTTTAATTCTCTGACCCAGTTGCTATGAATTGGAAGAATCGTGTTTTTTGGCTAGCAGCTTTAATTAGCTTGTTCTTAGATCGCATTACCAAGTACTGGGTTGTCAACCAGTTTGAGCTGACTGTGCCACCAGAGTCCTGGCCTTTGTGGCCCAATGTTTTTCACTTTACCTACGTGACGAATACAGGGGCGGCTTTTAGTTTGTTTAGTCAGGGAGGTGACTGGCTGCGTTGGCTATCCCTGGGTGTCAGTCTGCTGCTCGTCGCACTGGGATTGTTTGGGCCTCAGATGAATCGGTGGGAGCAGGCTGGCTATGGTTGTATTCTCGGCGGTGCCGCAGGGAACGGAATTGATCGGTTTGTGGCAGGTCGAGTCGTTGATTTTTTAGATTTCCGCTTGATTGATTTTCCGGTCTTCAATATAGCGGATGTGTTTATTAATGTTGGCATTGCCTGTTTGTTAGTTGCTACTTTTAGAAGTCAGGATTCTGCCAAATCAGGTTCTCATCCTGATTCTTCTCAACAGTAAGCAGAAGCCGCGATCGCCTTTGGCAACTGCAACCACGAATTAAATACCAATATGTCATGATTGAAACTGCTTCAAAGCAGCGATTAAATGTAACTCACAGCAACATAGTTGACCTAAGTCTAGTCAAAGGTTATTTATACTGCTTCCAGATTGCTTGTTGTAGTGTTGTAGCGATTGCGTTGATAGTGAATGACTCCGACCCCGCCGCCCCGTCAATCTAAAACTCTGTTGGGCAACTTGACCCAGGCAGTACAGACCATCCAAGCCAAAATTGACTTTTCAAAGTTGGCTCTCAATCCGGATGCGAGGGTGCCAGAGCTTTGGGTTCAAGATGCGGGGGCTGAAAAGGCAGAAATTTACCCTTTGCTGGGCGATCGCTACCTGTTGGGTCGGAGTTCTAAATCCTGTGACATTGTGGTGCGAAATCCGGTGGTGAGTCAGATTCATCTGTCTCTGACTCGCGATCGCCAGCAGCAAACTCCTTTTGTGATCAAGGATGAGAATTCTACCAACGGCATTTACCGGGGTAAGCGACGTGTCAATAGCACTACGCTGTACCACGGCGACATTCTGACGCTAGGACCACCGGAACTTGCTGCTGCTGTTCGCATCCAGTATCACAATCCGCCACCGTGGTACATCAAAGCTTTTCGCTACAGCCTCTATGGTGTGAGTGGTCTGACAGCCCTGACGGCGTTGTTTGTGGGCATTGAGTGGACCAAGTTTTCGGTGCGACCTCTGCCCAACTCGATCCAAGGGCCAGTCATGGTCTATGCCCGCGATCGCCAAACACCTCTGAGTCCTCCCCTCACCCAAGCTCACTTAGAGCTAAAAAAACTATCAGATTTTTCGCCTTATTTACCCGAAGCGGTGATTGCCTCGGAAGATAGCCGATTTTATTGGCATTTAGGCGTGGACCCGATCGGGATTTTAAGAGCCTTAGTCACCAATCTGCGGGGTGGCGGCATTCGGGAGGGGGCCAGCACCATTACGCAACAGGTAGCTCGTAGCTTATTCCGGGACTATGTGGGCACTCAAGACTCGGCGGGCCGCAAACTCCGAGAAGCGATCGTGGCGCTGAAGCTGGAAATGCTTTACAGCAAAGATGCAGTGCTGAAAACCTACCTGAACCGGGTGTATTTGGGCAATGGCAACTTCGGCTTTGAAGATGCCGCTCAGTTCTACTTTGGCAAATCGGCTAAAGATTTAACCCTCTCAGAAGCAGCCACCCTGGCTGGAATTTTGCCTGCACCCAACAGCTTTAACCCGATTCGAGATTACCAAGCGGCAGTGGAGTACCGCGATCGCGTCATTAACCGGATGGCGGCGATGGGGATGGTGAGCCTAGAAGAAGCGCAACGGGCACGGCGATCGCGGATTGAGATTAACCCCAAAGCACGAGAAATTCTAGAGAGCGTGCGTGCGCCTTACTTCTACAGCTATGTATTCGATGAGCTGCAAACCTTGCTCGGCAAACAACTGGCAGAAGAAGGCAACTTCATCGTGGAAACCAATCTGGATCTGCAAATGCAGACCCTCGCCGAAACCGCCTTGCGAAACACCGTAGCCAATGCGGGAGCCACTTACAACTTCTCTCAAGGGGCGATCGTCACCCTAGACTCCACCAATGGCTCGATTCTGGCTTTAGTAGGCGGTGTGGATTATCAACAAAGTCAATTCAACCGGGCAACGCAAGCGATTCGTCAACCCGGTTCGACCTTCAAGATTTTTGCTTACACCGCAGCTCTGGAACAGGGGATTTCGCCGGGAAAGCCTTATTCCTGCGCCCCTCTCGATTGGGGTGGCCAGTCGTTTAATGGGTGTGTTGCTGGAGGTGGCAGCCTGGATATGTACAGCGGCTTGGCCCGCTCCGAAAACCCGATCGCCCTGAGGATTGCTCAGGATGTGGGTCTCGACAAGGTAGTGCAAACCGCGCGACGCATGGGAATTCAATCGAATCTCAATCCTGTACCAGGGCTGGTATTGGGCCAAAGTGAAGTCACGCCTTTGGAAATGACAGGTGCTTTTAGTGTCTTGGCCGATCGCGGTGTGCGCCATCGTCCCCATGCAATCCAACGAATTTTAGATAGCAGTGACTGTCAAGACCGCAATAACTTCCAGACCTGTCGAGTCATCTATTCCTACGAGCAAGATTCGGAAGCAAATGTCCCGGTGCTGACCCCAGAAGTAGCAGACACCATGACCACCCTACTGCAAGGAGTTGTCCAAGGGGGAACCGGACGCGGCGCTGCTTTGGGGTTGGGAGAAGCTGGAAAAACCGGAACCACAAACGATAGCGTTGACCTGTGGTTTATTGGCTATATTCCCGGTCGTTCTCTAGTCACTGGTATTTGGTTGGGCAACGATAACAATGACGCCACCACTGGTAGTAGTGGGCAGGCGGCTCAACTGTGGGGAGAATACATGGGCCAAGTTGTACGCTAACCTAGCCCGAATGCTTCTGAGCTTTAAGCCGTTTTTTCGACCTCAGCCTTCATGCGTTCCAGCGTGAGGTGCATTTGATCGAACATTTGTTGCGGGGTCATACCAAACTGGCCTAACTGCGTTTGCAACTGCTGTACGGTCATTTGCGCCATAAAATCTTCCGACAACTCAAAGCGCTTCATAAAAATGCGGTAGCGCTCCATCATCGATTCCATTTGTTCAATGAACAGCTTTTTGCCTTCCCGGTCAAATTTGCCGTAGCTGCTTCCCAGTTGCACTAGGGATTGATAATCCTCGAACAACTGCTTGGCTTCTTGCTGAACAATTTCTGAGTCAAAAAATCCCATTGCCGTTTCTTGGGTCAACTACTGTGCTCAATGAGAAGCAACAATAGACTTCCCATTTAATAATAATTTTAATCTAGGGCTTGACAGCCGAATAGTTGCGCGAATCCGTACCTGCGTGGTTCGGTTAAGATTTTTTTGCACCAAACAAACCAAAGAGCCCGCTTTTTTTCGCCGTTTGGGTCGGTTGTACTTTGTCTTCTAGTTTGATCTTGAGCTGGTTGGCATATTGCAGCGCTAAAGGCTCTTTAGGATTGAGCTTCAGGGCTTGTCGAAAATGCACGGTGGCCATACCTGAAAGGTTCTGCTTTAAGTAAGCAACGCCTAAAAGCGCGTGGTAGTCACTTTTCGTCGGTTCAATTTTGATGGCATCTCGCAGTTCCTGAACGGCTTGAGCGATGTTTTCTTTCTTGAGATATTCTTTAGCTCGCTCGTAGTGCCGCAGAGCATAGTTAACTGTGGGTGCTTCTTGTTCCTTGTTGGTAGGGCTAAACTCAATCGGCTGTGCAGGGGTGCTGGAGACAAGCCCAGTACGTTTCTCCCGCAGCATCACATCATCTAGCTTCAACTGGAGATAGATCAAGTTGAGTTCTAGTAGCTGTTGAGTAATCGAAGCAAATTGATCTAGCTGTTGATACTGTTTGGCTCCTAACTCTGCGACTGCCTGCTCGTAAAACACCTCAGCCTCTTTTAAGTTCAGCTGTCTGAGCTGTTGCGCTAATTCAGTTTTAGGCGCGATCGCCCCTGTTCGCTTGAGGCGACGGACCTCAAACCTTAACAAGGCTAAGGATTCCGTGCGGTCTTTTTCTTGCTTGAGTTTTTGATAAGCGGGGTTAACCAAACGAGCAAAAATCTGGCTCGCTAAGTTCTTCGCGTCACTTTCGGTAGCCCCAAAACTATCAGGATGTAAGACCTTGGCAATATTGCGATAGCGCTTCAGAACTCGACTATCATCAGCCGCTACAGAAATACCGAGGATGGCGTAGGGATCGGAAAATTTCTGAAGCCAGTCTGCTGAAAAGAAAGTCTTGGGCATTGATCAGCGGCCTTAAAAAGTTTTGAATGGAGAAGTCAATAAGTTCCCGCAGATTAAAGGAAGAATGACGACTTGTGAATCACCCGTTTCGGGCAATTAGCTGGATCAAAAGATTCCTTTAAGTGCGGGATAGCTAAACCGTTCTAAGTGGTATCCCTCAGAAAATTTAGCGATCGCAAAAAAGAAAAAATAGGTAGATGTAAGCTAGAGTGCTAGGCTCAGAGCATGGCTAAAGTCTTGGATTAGCCAGTCTCAAGTCGTTACTGGAGAAAAGTTTCAGGGCTCGGCTTGGTTAATCACAGCCTTAGGTCTGGCTCTGATTCAGTGGTTTCAACACCCTTCGCTACAATGAAGCTCTTTTATTACTGTACTCTGTTTACCTGCATTCGACATCCGACATCTGGGTGATCCACGGTTGCAGTCAGTAATTTAAATCACGTTTGATGCCCTAGTATGTACGGCACTAGTATGCTAAACAAGCCCAAAAACCGCCAACTTGCAGCTGCTTTAGCTTTCGCCGGGGTCATTGTACCGATCGCGGGTCTACATAAATTTTATTTAGGCCAGTACCGCTGGGGTGTGGCATATCTGCTGCTGTCGCTAGCCACTCCCATTCCTAAAATTGCTAGTGCCATTGAGGGCGTGTGGTATCTAACCCAGGATGCCGATCAGTTTGATCGCAACTTTAACACTGGTTTAGCGCCTAGCCCCACGGTTCAACCTTCTACTCAACCCACGGTTGATCCGGCGAAAATTAGCGCGATCGCGGATGCGGTCCGTCAACTCGATCAACTGCGCCAAGATGGTTTGATTTCAGAATATGAGTTTGAGCAAAAACGGCGACAGTTATTGGACAGCGTTACCTGAAGCGAAAACGCTAGTCAGCTTGAGGGGTGTAGGTTTCACCCTGCAAAATGATTAAAACTTATACAATTCTGAGTACATGGCATTTTTAGATTGGCTTAACTCTGTCGCTCGGACTCGGCCTGCGATCGCGCTCTCTGCCACCTCATTGCGATCGCGACTGCTCAACGATCCCTATTACCGTCTGCAATCGATCGAGGAAGTGCAACTAGCGGTATCCCTCGGTATCCGTATTGATGCCAATCAAGCCACTGTAGACGATTGGTTGCGTCTGCCAGGAATTTCGATTCACCAGGCGCGATCGCTGGCAGAACTCACCCAAGCAGGTGTGCAGTTTTGCTGTTTAGAAGATGTGGCAGCCGTTTTAAGCGTGCCTGTGCAACGGTTGCGGCCCTTGGCACCCATTCTCAGTTTTTGTTATTACGATGCTGCAAGCCTGGTCACGATTGAACCCATGAATCCCAATACGGCCTCTGTAGAAGTTTTGCTCAAAGTGCCAGTGATTGATTTGTTTTTAGCCAGAGCGATCGTGCAAAACCGCTTAGCATTGGGGCCATACCGTAATTTGGCCGACTTGCAGCGACGGCTGGCGCTTCCTAGCAACGTCACCAGTGATTTGATCCACTACTTGCGCTTCTAGTTTTACTGCTCAGTGGTTCTAGAACTGCCCGACGCGGGAGAAAGGCCAAAAACGCCACAAAGCTCGACCAATGATATTTTGCTTCGGTAAAAAGCCCCAAATGTGGGAGTCATTGCTGTTGTTGCGGTTGTCACCCATGACAAAAAATTGTCCCTCTGGCACTTGTTCTGGCCCCCACTCATAAGCAGGTGGCTCGGCAATATAAGGCTCGCTGAGGGGTTGGTCATCTACATAAACTTTGCCCTGCCGCACTTTCACGGTTTGCCCTGGCAGACCAATGACGCGCTTAATAAAAGCTTGTTCTTTGCTATAGCCCTGAGTTTGGAGTTGCAGCGGTGGGTCAAAAACCACAATGTCGCCTCTATGAGGAGATT
>DATNPE010000488.1:0-3400 GCA_036703355.1 Allocoleopsis sp.
GCTCTTGCAAAATCGATTCAAAGCGATCGCGATCGAGGGTGAGTTCGTAGCTTCCAAAGGTTTCGTCGTTAAAGTAAACTTCATTGGCTTGGGGTTGGAGTGAGAGCTGAATTTTCAGCCGCTCTGCTAGGCGAGTGGTAAGGGGGGTCGCTACCAATCCTTGAGTGGCACCAAAGTAATCGACTAGCCAATGGTCGATATCAGCACCGCCCAAATTCTGTCCTGCCTTGGCTAGAACTCGTGCCGTTTTGGGGCGTTGGCTGGTGCTATCTGCTAAAGATTTTTGCCCCCATTGCAAAATGAAGCCTAAAGGTTTTTGGTTCGGTTGCTTGCCTAGATCTAGACGCACTAGTGACAGATCCAGCGTGCCACCGCCAAAGTCCACGACTAGCAAAATTTCTTGGTCTGCCAAACCGTAACCGAGAGCTGCTGCCGTGGGTTCGTCTAGCATGCGGACTTGCTCAATTTGTAGCGATTGGCAAACTTGTCCCAGCCAGTTGCGGTACACCTCAAAGCTATCGACTGGCACGGTGAACACCAGCGATTCTTTTACTTCTGGGTAACTGGTTTTGAGTTCTTCGATGATGCGAGTGAGAAACCATGTGCCTGCTTGATCAAAGGTGACTAGCCGACCATCTAACTCTGGAACAAAGCCTTGAATCGCTGAGCCGATCCCACGCTTGAAGTTGCGGAAAAAGCGGGGATCGCTGCTGAGGTCGAGGCCGCGATCGCGCACTGCTTGACCCAATACCACCTGATCCTCTGCCGCATTTTCGACATAAAGCAAGCTAGGAATCAAAGGTGGATTTTGCCCCAACTGTACTGAGAAGCCTGGTAGCGCTAGGGTTTCTGGCTGTTGCGTAGCACGATTCCAACGAGCGACGACGGTGTTGCTAGTGCCAAAATCAATTGCAATATCCATGCAGTTTCCGTTCCCAAGGCATGGGAATCCTACAAATCTACTGAAGTTGAACCGACGCAAATTCTATCTCAATTCCTGCTCGGCTGAACTCTGCATCTGGTTTGGAATCTAGTCTGTGTGATTTTTGACCCCTAATACAAAAGCGACAATGTATATCTCTGGATCTATGGCAAGTACTAAAAACATTTCTTAATATGTTATTAACAACGGCCCAGTAATGATTCGTCAGCCTCACACAACCAAGCCGCTGTTTCACCCAGTTAGTTAGGAAACGGCCTCAATCATGAATAACGACATGGATAACGGACGTTCTGAAGACGATTTTTTAGGGACGCTCAAAAATGGTATTTGGCTCCTAGGGGTTTCCTCCTGGTTATTCGGCATTACAGACAGAAGTATTGCTTCTCTGGCTGATGGGTATCTCTCGGCCATTGATTTGATACAGCTGTTGACTGCTAGCTTTTTCTTTATTGGTTGGCTGTTCCTCAAGCCTGCTTCCTTCAAACTCCTGCCCTGGGCACCTGTGAACCGAATTTAAGCACTGCCCAACCGAGGGAATGAAGCTTGTTAGCGCCAATAGCGAAGGGTGCCGATCGCCAAATCAGCACCCCAGACCAATATTTGTGTTGGGTTAGTTAGCTATTGAGCCGCTTGAGCGCGAAACTCTGCCAGCCGCTGTTGCAGGGAGTCAGGGTTACTGAGCAGATCTGCTTGTGCGATCGCCTGTTGCTCGCCGGAAACTAGCCACTTAATTTGGACGGTTTGGTTCTCGGCCTCTGCGTCCCCCAGAATTAAACAAGCTAACGCCCCACTGCGATCGGCTCGCTTCAGCTGTTTACCAAAGGCACTACCACTGAGGTCAAGTTCCACCGCAAAGCCAGATTGCCGCAGTTTTTGGGCCAAAACAAGAGCTTGGGCCTCAGCGCGATCGCCGCGCGACACTAGGTAAAAATCTAGCATTGATTGAGGGGCAGCACTAAGTTGTTGTAGCAGCAGCACCAAACGCTCTAGCCCGATCGCCCAACCGACTGCTGGTGTATTCGGACCACCCAGCTGAGATACTAAGCCGTCATAGCGACCTCCGCCACACACCGTCGCTTGATTACCTAATTGGTCAGATTGAATCTCAAAGGCAATATGACTGTAGTAGTCAAGACCGCGTACTAGTCGAGGATTGACTTGATAAGCGATTCCTAGCTCACTTAATAGTTGCTGTACCTTCTCAAAGCGACTTCTAGAATCTGCACCTAGAAAATCCAGAATACTAGGAGCCTCTTGAACGATTGCCTGAGTTCGCTGATCCTTACTGTCTAGAATTCGTAAAGGATTACGGCTTAAACGATCCTGAGAGTCTAGGTCTAAATCACTCTTGTAAGGAGTTAAGAAGGCAACTAAGGCATCGCGGTACTGTTGTCGATCTTCAGGAGTACCTAGAGAATTGAGATCTAAATTTAGATTTTTTAGACCCAGGGTTTGTAGCAGGTTGGTCGCGATCGCGATCGCCTCTACATCTGCTCGTGGATCAGCACTTCCCAGAACTTCGACCCCTAACTGGTAGAATTGCCGCTGTCGTCCTGCTCCAGGGCGTTCGTAGCGGAACATGGGGCCAGTGTACCAAAGACGCTGCACCCCACCCTGAGCATGGAGACTGTGTTCGATAAACGAGCGTACGGCTCCAGCAGTGCCTTCCGGTCGTAGCGTCACCGATCGCTCGCCGCGATCCTT
Organism: Allocoleopsis sp.; assembly: GCA_036703355.1. Lineage (GTDB taxonomy): Bacteria > Cyanobacteriota > Cyanobacteriia > FACHB-46 > FACHB-46 > Trichocoleus. The sequence continues at coordinate 2,648 of DATNPE010000488.1, forward strand.
AAAGGTGTACATCTCCTTGCCAACTACATCAGTCGCTTCGCCAATGCCCCGCTCGAACAGCTCTGTTTGCTCAAAGATCGGGGTGCGAATTTCTTGATAAGCAGCGCGACTGAGAATTGTCCGAGCCGTCGATTCTATTTGTTGCCAGTATTTAACTTCATCGGGCAGAATGTCCCTGGTTCCGCGTAATGCTTGAATCGCGCCCATTCCCTCTCAGGTTCCAATTACAAAAAGATCGTTAGTTTTGCTGGGCTTTCCAAGCACCATAGCGATCGCCATAGTAAGCCAAAATCTGGTCAATCCGTCGCCGCATGGCTTGGTTTAATTCCGGGACATCCATATCTGAGGGATACTCTAACCACAAGCCCCCCACCTGACTGTAGGTATAGTCAAACTGTTGAGCCGATTGTGGTAAAAGCCCAGCGGTCACCCCATTCACCTGATGCAAATGAGCCACCAGTTCCCGATACACGGCCAAAGGTAAGGTGGGATTGTAAAATTCGTAGCGCAACTGTGATTCCTGAGCCGTTTGCATCATTTTCTAAACTTCGCTTCAAAGTTTCCTGAACTTCGCTTAAGAAATGACTTCATCATTAGCGGAAGGTAGGGGGCAGCAGTTGACATCGTTGAGGCAGACCTTACCCCACTGCAAAGCCCAGCGCACCAGAGCTACGCGATTGTCTGTAGCCGTCTTCGTCAGAATGTTACTGATGTGGTTATCGACCGTGCGCTTGCTAATCGCCAATTTTTCTG
>DATNPE010000489.1:0-3062 GCA_036703355.1 Allocoleopsis sp.
TCGATTGTCCTGGCTCTAAGGTGATGCGATCGCAGCGTTTTCTAATTTCAAACTTGCCTACTGCACCAGGGGCTTGTACCAGAAAATTGCGAGTTAACCAACAGGCGATCGCAGTCGTGGCTAGGCTTCCGGTAGCTTCAGGAGAGACAAAGCCAGGTAGCAGCTTAACCACTGGAAACCGCATTAAATGGGGAAGCTTAACTAAGGCCAATGCTGGAACTTTGGTCGTTGGTGCCGTTGCCTTTCGGACCTGGGTTCGAGTTAACATTGTTGCTGTCTGGCCAGTCCCCTCAAAGGGATGAACTGACGCAGCTGTCACAGGGGCGACAGGCGAGATAGAGGGTTGAGCATCTGTAGAACTGTCGGTCCATCTAGTAGTGTCAACCACCTGAGCAGTCAGCGGCTCATTTTCTCCAAACACATCAATAATCACCACATCGCTTAAAGGAGTGGAGTCAACCACTGAAGGTTTGGCTAATAGGGAACGAGCTGAACGAGGAGTAACCTTCGGCAAATCTCGCTCCAAATCCTCCGAAAAAGAGGCCACTAATCTTGGTGGTGCTGCTTTGGCAGGCTTCTCAGTGGCCCAACCAAAGGGAGAGCGCCTGCGATGGCTAGTAGGTTGATTTAACGAGGGATGATTGAGGTTTGGATCTTGGCGGCGACGCTCTTTAATGTATTGCTGGACAATGGTTTGGCGGTTACGCATGTAATCAGCCCAGAAGCCAGGTTGAATCTCATCCATTGTTTGGGCTAGTGACCAAATCTCCAACGTCATCATGTTGTAGAACGTTTGGTCAGCCCTTTGGAGTTCCTGGACCCAGCTGGCAACGTCGCGGCTGGAACTGAGCGGGCTGTTTTCTAGAGTACTAGCAGAACTCAACCCCATCATTTGCGATCGCCTCTAATGCTTGGGATTATCCTACCCAACTATCCCAGCATAAAAAAACACAGGGATAACGGTTTCACTAAGCCTTTACATATTTTTTTTAGATTGTGTCACTAGTAAGAAGCAAATTCTAGTCTTTAATCACAAAAAATTACGACCAAGCTCCAGCATGGGCTACAACGGTTGAGTTTAGCCACCGCATACGTGAGTTTACGAGCTCGCGTTGATCAACTTCATATGTCCCATCTGTGGGTGAGGGATGGTTCTTCGATATAAAGCACTATGAGGGAGGACACGCAGAACTTCCGTAACAGTCGTCACTCCCGTAGTCACTTTCTCGATCGCGGCCACACGGAAGGAGGCGAAGTTCGTTTCACTGAGGTGGCGGTGGAGTTGGGGCATGGTGCCTTCATAGATAATTTGCCGCACCGTATCATCCACATCCAGCAGTTCAATAATTGCCTCACGACCCATATAGCCAGAGTTAAAGCATTTGGCACAGCCCCGCCCTTGTCGCCACAACTCAGGGGATGCTTCTTCTAGATTTAAGCCCAACACTTTTAGCTCTGCTTCAGTGGGGGTATGAGGTTCAGAACAATGAGGACAATTGCGACGGACTAGGCGCTGAGCCACAATTCCTAGCAACGCATCACTAATCAAGCCTGGGTCAGGTCCAATATCTTTTAAGCGGGGAATCGCGCTGACGGCATCATTCGTGTGTAGCGTGGTCAGGACTAAGTGACCTGTCAAAGCCGCTCGGATTCCGGTTTCTGCTGTTTCACTGTCCCGAATTTCTCCCAACATAATAATGTCGGGGTCTTGGCGTAAAATTGCCCGCAGCCCAGCCGCAAAGGTCATTCCTGCTGGTTCATGGACTTGAGTTTGGGTAATCCGGGGCAGGACATACTCAACCGGGTCTTCTACTGTAATCACATTGACAAATTCTGTGGCGACCGCTTGCAAGCTGGTGTAGAGCGTACTGGTTTTACCTGACCCAGTGGGGCCTGTAAAAATCACCATTCCCTGCGGCTGTTGCAACCAGTTTTTATAAATCGCCAGGGTTCTCTCCGAGAAACCAAGTTCGTCAATGTTAGAGAAAGGATTTTGTCGAGGCAGCAGACGAATCACCGCCTTCTCACCGCCAATACAGGGCAAGGTGCTCACCCGCATATCCAAGCCTAAATCGGAATCTTGGCCAGAAGCATACTTTTCGCCAATCCGGGCATCTTGCGGACGACGGCTCTCAGCAATGTCCATATTAGCCATCACTTTCAAGGCCACGATCGCGCGACGGCTAATTTCTAGCGGCAACGTCGTAATATCTCGCAGAATCCCATCAATGCGATACCGTACCCGTAATCCTTCAGGGGTAGGCTCTAGGTGAATATCGCTGGCTCGGTTGCGGAGGGCTCCAGAAATAATGGTGCGAATCCGACTGATTTGGTCAGCAGCTTTAGAAAGGTAAAGCTCAGTAACTTCCCCAATATCTTCTTGGTCTTGTTCCCCCGTCAGCGGGTTCACCAGTGGAGTTGAACTGATGCGGTTGTTATCTAAGTTTTGGCTGTGGAACCAGTTGCGATAGCTTTTATCTGAGATTGGAATAATTTTGATTTCCGTGAAGGTGCGATCGCTTAGCTTCCTAATTTCATCAAGGGGCAGAGCTACCGGACTGCACAGGAAATAGCAGTTGCGCCATAACAACAGCGGAATCACGGGGGGCAAGGTGCCGCGATCGGGAAATTCCCGCAAAAAGCGATAACTGACTTCGCGATCGAGCAATTCTAGCCTCACTGTACCCTGAGCATCTACCAATAGCTGGAGAGCTTCTTCACAAGTAATTTCCCGGTTCTTCAGCTGTTGCCAAGCGGACAGAGGAGCTAGGGAGGATTGCATGTTTGTATACGTTTAATAATAGTGATCGATCAATGCTAGGAATTAGCGTTTTCAAGCAATCAGGACAGCATATTAGCTACCGCTGATCGAGGTCGTAATCACCCTCTAGCCAGCCAGCTTAACGGAGACAGTCCAGACTCAGCAGTTATCTCCACAACAGCAGAAACAATTTATACAGGCTGTGCACTTAGTTTAAGGTTCTGATGTGGGCGGGATAGAATCTACACCTGACTGTACGTGTTTATGCTGAAGGAATTGTTTGAGTGCGGTTTGACGGTGG
>DATNPE010000490.1:0-6107 GCA_036703355.1 Allocoleopsis sp.
CTGCTAGACCGGCAAGATGAATCCATAAAAAAGGTTCTGTCCAGAAAGAGCGCATAAGTTATACCATTTTGGATCTTGGATTTTAAAAGCCTTGCCATTAGAACACGGATTCAGTAATCCTGCCAAGTGCTAAACTCTCCAAGTTGGCAACGCCAAATATACCCTTTTTGAATGCAAGAATTTTGAATTCGTCTTCAGCGACAACTTGATTACTGCATCGACACTCTAGGTAGTTTCATAACTTTAAACCTGGCAACTCTAAACCCAACTGTATTAGGGGATTGGGATTTTTGAGGGGGTGAAGGCTGAAGATTTCTCCTTCTCTCCCCCTCGTCCTGTCCCAGTTACTAAGTCATGGACAGAGTCCGTCGCTTAGTCACCATTTTGTATGTCTCGATGATGTCGCTGAGTTGCCAATCATTGAACTTATCGAGGCCAATCCCACATTCGTAACCGGCGGCGACTTCCTTAACATCCTCCTTCATCCGCTTGAGGGAATCTAGATTACCTTCGTGGATTACTTTGCCACCGCGTCGTACCCGTATATTGCAGTTGCGAATCGCTTTGCCGGACTGTACATAGCAACCGGCAACTGCACCGCGACCGACCGGGAAGACTGCTCGAACTTCAATTTGACCGAGGGGTTCTTCGACCAGTTCTGGCTCCAACAGACCTTCCATCGCCCCTTGAATATCATCCAGAAGTTTGTAGATGATATTGTATTCGCGGACATCGACTCCCTCTTGGTCTGCGGCTTGTCGAGCACCATGAGCCAGGGTAGTATTGAATCCAATAATCACAGCACCACTAGCCGCAGCCAACGAAACATCCGTTTCGGTGATTTCACCAGCAGCTGATAGCAAGACGCGAATTTGTACTTCATTCTGCGGCAGTTGTTTGAGGGAACCGAGAATCGCTTCGACGGAGCCTTGAACGTCTGCCTTCAAAATCAAGTTGAGTTCTTTGAGTTCGCCTTCTTGAGCCTGCGCTGATAGACTATTGAGGGTGACTCGGCGCGATGCCATCACCTGTTGCAGACGAGATAGCCGTTGCTCTTGAGTCCTAACATCCGCGGTCGCACGAGCTTCTCTTTCGCTCTCGAAGACATCAAATTCATCACCTGCGGCGGGAACGTCGCTCAACCCCAGCACTTCAACAGCAAAGGATGGCCCTGCCTCTTCGACTCGGCTGCCTCGGTCATCGATCATCGCACGCACTTTACAGAAGACCGAGCCAGCCACAAGGGTATCACCCACCCGCAGGGTGCCATTTTGCACCAAGAGGGTGGCAACAGGCCCCCTGGTTTTATCCAAGTTGGCTTCGATCACTGTACCTTTGGCGGGTCGATCCGGGTTGGCTTTAATATCTTCTATTTCAGCTACCAACAGAATCATTTCCAACAACGTATCCAAATTTTCTTTTTGGATAGCGCTTACAGGCACCATGATCGTTTCGCCACCCCACTCTTCTGGCACCAACCCATACTCTGTTAATTCCTGTTTCACGCGATCGGCTTGGGCGTCGGGTTTGTCGATTTTGTTAATGGCAACGACGATCGGAACTCCCGCTGCTTTAGCATGGCTAATCGCTTCAACGGTTTGAGGTTGGACACCATCATCAGCAGCAACCACCAGGATAGCGATGTCAGTGACTCGCGCTCCACGAGCTCGCATAGCGGTAAAGGCTTCGTGTCCCGGGGTGTCGAGGAATACTACCTGCTGGGTTTGGCCCTCATGCTCAACATCGACATGGTATGCGCCAATGTGCTGGGTAATCCCTCCCGCTTCTCCTTGTGCCACTTTGGTTTCGCGGATAGCATCGAGCAGTGTCGTTTTGCCGTGATCTACGTGACCCATAATTGTAACCACTGGTGGACGGCGCTGGAGGCTTTCCATGTCTTCCACGTCCAGCATTTCTGTGACCTTCGTCGCAGCGGCTGCTTCTTCTGCTGTCTCGACTGCCACTCCCAGCTCCTCAGCCACCATACTAGCTGTGGGGATATCCAGGGTTTGGGTGATATTAACCGCCATTCCTTTGAAGAATAGCTTCTTAATAATTTCCGTTTCAGCAATACCCAAGGCAGTCGCAAGTTCTCTAATCGTCACAGAGCCAAACAAGACAATTTTTTCTGGGCGTTCTGGAGTTGCCCTCTTGTCGCGCTGGCGATCGCGACTATCCGACTTGCCACCGGCTTCGCTGCTTTTGACTCCAGGTCTCTTCCTCTGGTTAGTGCTAGCCGTTGCAACCGTAACAGCTTGTTTTTGCTGTGACTTCGGTTTAGCAGGACGAGCGACCGCCTGAGTTGAAACGACTGGAGTTCCTAACTCGGCAAGTTGATCTTCAAAATCTTCTTCATCATCAAATACTTCAGGTCGCCGCTTGAGTTTTCCAGCTGCTTTCCCTTGCTTAGCAAGCTCTGTTGTCTCATCCTCTTCCTCTTCCCAGTCTTTCTTCTTGGGTGGTCGCGGAGGAGTAAGTCGCTTGGGTGCCTTGAGTTCCTTGTTGATTTCCGGATCGAGTTCTTCGAGCTCAACCTCAGGCATCTCATCCGTGAGTGTTGCCGCTACCTGAGCATCTTTGTCTTCACGCGGGGATTGGGGTCTCTTGGGAGGCCCCTGAAGTTTAGGAGCTATAGGAGCAGGGGTAGATGGAGTCCGGCCTACTGGCGATGAGGGCTCCGATGCCGTTACAGGTTTACTAGGGCTAACTGACTTATTTGGAGCTTGGAAACCACCTGATTTTGCAGGAACAGTCTCCTGTCGGTCTCGTTTCAAAATCGGTCGCACAACCTGAGAAGGCTGAGGCTGCTCAGAAGGCTGAGGCTGCTGGGGTGATTTTGGCGCAGATGGTCTTACAGGTGGCTCAATGAGTTGTGGTTTTTCTTCAACCTTCATAGCTTCTGATTCCGTCTCTTGTGACGCCGGAGGTATCGGTTCAGTGAGCGGATCGGGTGGATGTTCCGACTGTTCTGACGGCTTAATTATCGAGGGGCGATTTATTGTCGGCTTATTAGGGGGTATCACCGATGATCTGACGGGGGGTTGCGGAGGAGTTGTCACTCTATTATCCTCCTGTTGCGAACTAGAACTAGCACCAGGCTTCGGCTTGACTCTTAGAATTTCTGGCCTTGGTTGCTTCGGCTGACCGTTAGGACGATTCATAAAGTTAGGAGATGGCGCTACTGCTCGTCCTTCTGTGGATGCGCTAGCCTCACGGCTTCTGACAGTTGTTGGGCGGTCAGAGTATTTTTCTGAAGCTGCTCGAATGCGTTCCGCTTCTGATTCCGTGATCGTGCTACTGTGACTTTTGACCGCAATATTGAGATCTTCACAGATGTCCAAAATGTGCTTATTGTCCAAATTCAATTCCCGTGATAACTCGTAAATTCTGACTTTGCCGTTGTTCATCCAGTATTTCCCCGTCGTAACTATCAGTTTTACACCATATCTGCCTTCTCGAATGACTGTTTGCTCATTTGTTTTGTGACCACTGGGTGGAGATGTTATCTGTTGTGTTATGTGAATGCGTTTCTAAATTAAATCATTATCCATTGCGGCTTGAGAGCCACTGATTTTCCCTTAGCCAGTTTAGATATCCGTCAACCGTTTAGATCCTTCTTCTCTAATCTTGCACAAATCTTAAAAAAACTGGGACGTTTGTTTCTCCCGTCTGTTCCCCGGTTTTGTGTCCCGTCAGTTTGATTGTTACTTTTTAGGGTAGCCTGCTAGTTCTTGTTTGAGACTCCCTCACCTCCAATAAGAAAACCACAATCACCAATGCCTATCTTCAATCCTAACGATTGCTTTGATTCACTGAAAGCATTTGACCAGGTCAAAGTTATACCTCCCCTTCCCCTTTATAAGCTTCTGTTGCTGGCATGGCGGCTAAACGCTTCCACAAAGTTTGATACAGCTCGTCTGGGACTGTGGCCCGAAGACTTCGCCCCAATCGGTTTTTCTTTTGAGCCGCCGCCAGACAACTAGCTTGAGGACAGATGTAGGCAGAACGCCCCATCCCTTGGTCTAATTGTACCTGTCGCGATGGATAGACTCGGACAATGCGCCAAAATGCTTCTTTAGGTGCCACCTTACGGCAGGTTAAACAACGTCGATAGTTGGGTTCCATAGAATGGGCGAGAGATACGCGTACTCTCAGGGCGAACAGGTGTTATTGTCTGTTTGGAAGAGTTTCAGGAGTATAACTTGACTTGCCATCGCCCTCACTTAGAGCATGCACAGGCCAACCAAACAGCAAGCCAAAGCTGCCTCCTCCCTCCTACTCTTCCTCTTGAGAGGTGTCTTCAACCACTGGCTTTGAACCCGTCAAATTCAGTGTTTCTACCGCTTCTTCTTCATCCTCTGGTGTTTCTTCGACATCAAGAGAACTTGCCTTGAGTGCTTCTATCTTGCGGTGTTCGGCCTCGTAGTCGTATTTAGCAACATCTTTAATATCGATCTTCCAACCGGTGAGGCGGGCGGCAAGGCGGACGTTCTGCCCTTCTTTTCCGATGGCCAAACTCAACTGGTCTTCTGCCACCAATACATGAGCCTGACGCCCTTCTGGATTCACTAGGAGTACTTGCTCCACTTTGGCTGGGCTGAGGGCATTAGCAATATAGGTGGATGGGTCGGGCGACCATCGAATTACATCGATTTTTTCACCCCGCAATTCATTCACTACGACTTGAATGCGCGATCCCCTGGCACCAATACAAGCCCCAACCGGATCGACATCTCGCTCTAGGGTATCAACGGCAATTTTAGTACGGGGTCCCACATGACGAGAGGGGGGATTGGCTTCCCTTGCTACTGCTACAATCCGCACAACTTCGTCTTCAATTTCAGGGACTTCGTTGGCAAACAGATAGACCACCAAACCCGCAGCCCCTCTAGAAACAACGAGCTGGGGTCCTCGGTGTGGGCCTTCACGCACTTTCTTGAGAAAAACCTTAAACGTCGCATTGGCGCGATAGTTATCGTTGGGGAGTTGTTCTCGTTTGGGCAGTTCTGCTTCTACCTCTGGCTGACTAAAGCTGCTGCTAACCGCCATAATCACAGATTGTCGCTCAAACCGTAACACACGGGCTTGAAGGACTGTTCCTTCAAGCTCTTCAAACTCCTCCTGAATCAGCTTGCGCGCTTGATCTCGCAGTTTTTGAGAGAGTACCTGCTTGGTTTGAATCGCTGCCATGCGACCAAACTCGCTTTGATCCGGCGTTACATCTAAAACGACTGAATCACCCAATTGCGCTTCAGAAGCTACTTCCTGCACTTCTTGCAGTGAAATTTGGTGGTCGCTGTTGCTAACTTCTTCAACAATGGATTTGGTAGACAGGACACGGAAGCCTTCTTCTTCAATGTCGAGATCGACTTCAAAGTTGTCAAAGTAGTTATCTTCAAAATGGTGTCTGTCGAGGCGTTGAGCGCGACGATAGCGCTCGTAACCTTTCAAAAGGGCTTCTCGTAGCGCTTGTTGAACAGCAGATTTTGGTAAATTGTGAGTCTGACTGATTTCTTCAATCATCTTTTTCAATCCAGGCAAGGCAACTATTGACATCAGCAAATCTCCTTAAATGGGTTATTAAGTACCTAAAATCTGAAGAGTTGGTTTCAGGGTTGAAGTTAGCCAGTTAGAGGGTTAAGTTAGCGATGCCTTACCCTGCTGGAAGACGATTCCTTAGACCCTACTGCGATGCGCTAGCTCTCGGAAGGAACTGCTGGCGCTATCTCCTAGAGGAGCTTCGTCAAAAGGGAAAAGGTAACGCTCACCTCTTAGGAGCTACTTGACTCAAATAAATAATGAACCGCTACGCGTCTACAACCTTTTCACCTTCAACTTTCAACCCGAGTTCAAACCTTATCTTCCAGCTGTACCCTGATTATCAGTTGACGGGGAATAGCGATCGCACGACCTTTTTGATTCAGGTAAACTCCGGTATCATCGCGGCGAATTAACTGTCCGTGCCACTCCGTGTGACCTTCATAGGGTTCAGATGTCTTGACAATGACAGAGAAGCCTTTGAAGGCAATGAATTCCCGGTCTGTGGTCAGTTCACGCGAGATTCCAGGACTAGAAACTTCCAAAACATAGGTGTCTGGAATGAGATC
>DATNPE010000491.1:0-5760 GCA_036703355.1 Allocoleopsis sp.
AGGGGAATGCCACCAACTTGTTGCCAGATCTTGGCAATCACGAGTAAGAAAAGCGCTGTCAGGCCCATCGCAATCAGGACTTGGACGCGGGTCAGAGGTTCAGTTTCGGGGGTTTGGGGGAGCTGATTGGCCACAAAACGAGGGGGAACGCTAAGTTACAACTCAAGGACTGCATCAATCACAGCTCGGAGGAGCCTCTTTGATCCAGCTTTACACAGACTTAAGTTCAGCGAAAACTTGTTTTAGATCTGTCAGACAAACAGGCGACGAATGGGGGCGATATGGGGTTGCAGCGCGGCAGGGCTGATTCCCGCCCGATGGGCCACCAACACACCAATCGCCTCCAAATAAGAGGTTACCTGAATGGCTTTGATGCCTAAGACGGTTGGAGGCACTTGCATTTTAGTTTGATTCTCGCGCACCGTAATAATTCGTGCTTGAGATTGGCTGAAACTTAACACAGCACTGCCACCGCAGGCGGTCTCTGGGATTACCACAGCATCAACGCGATCGCCCCACAACTCACTTTCCGAACTGGCATAAGAGCGTTGGGTGACAAATTGTGGCGCTTTACTCAGTCCTGCCAAAACACAAGGTAAGAAGGTATAGCCCAACTCTTCAGCCGCAGAGCGGGGGGAAATCTCTGGATCGATGGGAAGCGGAGAGAGGGCAGGAGCGTGGGCACAGGGAATTTGAAAGGTCCGCACCACCAGATGACTGATCACCGCTTCCGCACCCGCCAACGGATCAACCCCTTGACCATGACGATATTGCTGTAGGGCTTCACTTCCTGTGTCATCCGGGAAGCGGGCCACGACTGCGATCGCTTCTGCACCTGCCTGGGTAATCAGTTTTTCTACAGCCCGCAGCAAACTGTCTGGGTTTTGAATCGTGCCCCAAGTTGCACCAGAATCAGCAGTGCGTAGCTCCACACCTAACGGAGCATCCGTCACAACGTAGTCAGTTAAGTTCAAGCCCAAAGTAGCACGAGTGGCATCGGCGGCTTGGAGGTGTCGGACCCGCAATTCTGGTTCAATGGCTTGATCGAGGACTAGTCCCACACGGTTTTGATGCACCGATCGCAGGCCCCATTGCCCAGCCGCAAACTGATCTAGCCCATACCCCTCCACATAAAGTGCATTGGGTAAGGGCCAATAAAGTTGGGCTCCATTGAGGACATTGGGGTGAGTGATCAGGCAATCTGCAACTTGGGCGATCGCTCGTGCGACAGGCAGGGCATCCCCAGCATAGCCCCCGATCGCTGCCCCAATGCCTGTGGGAACAATGAGTAGAACTGTGTAAGGTCGTTGAATCAAACCGTGGCGACAGAACTAGAGATTTCGACATCAGAGGTGACGATCGCATCAACGTAGGCTTTTTGTTGCTCTACATTCACATCTGTAACTGCCCAACGCAGCGGTTGACCCCGCTTTTGCAGCTCTGCTTCAATCGCTTGCTGCATCGCGACTGGAGATTCTTGGAGATCAATTTCAGCCGTAATAAAGTGAGTCGTCATAATCACTGCTTCCAATGCTGTATTAGTTTATGCCGGTTTTCTATTTGGCACGACAAATGTTGAAGAAGTTAGCAACCCAGGACTATCTAGTTAAACTTCACTGAAATGCTGGCTGGCTCAGAATAAAGGCTATTTCCGCTCCTGGAACTGACCAAATTGTAGATGATAGACCACCTCTTCTTTTTCTGTCTCAATTTTCAGATCAGAGCGAGGATAAGCCACACATAACAATGCATAACCTTGCTGTTGCAGTTCAAGGCTAATTCCCATGCCGTCTCCCTGCTCTACCGTACCTTCAATGAGTTGAGCTGCACAGGTGGTGCAAACCCCCGCATTACAAGAACTGGGCAATTCTACACCTGCATCTGAAGCTGCCTCTAAAATAGTGCGATCGGCTAGCACTTCTAAAACATGCTGGTTGCCTTGATGATGAATTTCAACTTTATAGGTTTGGGACATAAAACAATTACAGAGGGCAACAACCCCAAGACAACAGCTTTTACTTGATTCTTTTTATTGTTTCATGAGATGCGCCACCCAAGAACACGCCATGAAGCAATAAAAAATGCGCCTGATTTGGCTTCAGACGCATCGTTAATTTGCACTTCAGGCAATCTGTCGTGAATGCTTAGCCAAGCGCTTCAGCACCACCAACCACTTCTAGAATTTCTTGAGTAATGGCTGCTTGACGGGCCTTGTTGTAGGAAAGGGTCAAGCCACTGATCAATTCGCTGGCGTTTTCGCTGGCGTTGTTCATCGCAGTCATTCGAGCGGCTAGTTCACTCGCTGCCGATTCTTGCAGTGCCCGCAACAACTGGTTGTTCAGGTAGAGCGGCAAGAGAGCATCCAAAATTTGAACTGGATCTTGCTCGAAGATCATGTCGCGAGGCAAGACTCTGGCTTCAGCACTGACCTTGGAGCGTTCAACTTGGAACTGTCCACCCCGAGTCGTCAGGCGGAAGATTTCGTCGTCGGGTGTCTCCAAACCTTGGGGGTCGAGAGGCAACAGAGTCTGAATTACAGGCCGAGAGCTGATCAAAGACACAAAGCGGGTGTAAACCAGCTCAATGCGATCGACGCTCTCAGACAAGAACAGCGACAGAATTTCGTCAGCAATTTCAGACGCTTCTTGGGCGGTCGGAACTTGCTCTAAGCCAGTATAGCTAGCATCAATCGGCTGATTCCGACGTTGGAAGTATTGCAGAGCCTTGCGACCCACAATCACAAATTTGTAGTCTAGACCTTCTGCTTGCAGTTCTTTGGCGCGGGTTTCCGCCCGACGGATGACGTTGGAGTTGTAAGCGCCGCAGAGACCGCGATCGCCTGAAATCACCAACAGACCAACCGTGCGAACTTCCCGCTTCCGTAGCAGAGGCAGATCTACATCTTCAAACCGTAGGCGAGTTTGCAGACCGTATAGTACCTGTGCCAAGCGATCGGCAAAGGGACGGGTGGCAATGACTTGCTCTTGGGCCCGACGCACTTTGGCCGCCGCCACGAGACGCATTGCTTCTGTGATTTTTTTGGTGTTTTTGACCGACTGGATGCGATCGCGAATGCTTTTGAGATTTGCCATAGTTATTTCCCTCCATTAGCGATCAGCGATTAACTGTCAGCCATTAGGGTTTGCAGCCCAGGTGCTAACAGCTAACCGCTAATGGCTCATCTCCTACGCAGCAGCCATGAATGCTTGCTTGGATTCAGCGATCGCTTCCTTCAGCAGTTGCTCCGCTTCAGCATTCAGAGTCTTTTGACCACGGATAATTTCAGCGTACTGAGGCTTGCTGGTTCTCAGGTACTCCCGCAGGCTCTTGATATAGCTGGTGACTTTATCAACAGGCACATCATCCAAGTAGCCATTGATGCCAGCATAAATGATCGCCACTTGCTCATTCACAGGAATGGGAGAGTTTTGAGGTTGCTTCAGTAGTTCGCGCAGACGCTGTCCTCTTGCCAACTGGTCTTGGGTCGCTTTATCCAAGTCAGAAGCAAACTGAGCAAATGCTTCCAAGTCAGCGAACTGAGCCAGTTCCAGCTTCACCTTACCAGCCACTTGCTTCATGGCTTTGATTTGAGCCGCAGAACCCACACGAGACACAGAAATACCTGCGTTCACAGCGGGACGTAAACCAGCGTTGAACAAGTCAGAAGACAAGAAGATCTGACCGTCCGTAATCGAAATTACGTTGGTAGGAATGTATGCAGATACGTCCCCTGCTTGGGTTTCGATGATGGGCAGAGCCGTCATGCTACCTTCACCCAACTCAGGGCTGAGCTTAGCGGCACGCTCTAGCAAGCGGGAGTGTAAGTAGAATACGTCTCCGGGGTAAGCTTCACGTCCGGGTGGGCGACGTAGCAGCAAGGACATTTGGCGGTAAGCCTGAGCGTGCTTAGACAAGTCATCGTAGACTACCAAGGTCGCTTTGCCTTTGTACATGAAGTACTCAGCCAAGGTCGCTCCGGTGTAAGGAGCCAACCACTGGAGGGTCGCAGGGTCGTTAGCGTTTGCAGCCACCACGATGGTGTAGTCAAGAGCGCCGCGCTCACGCAATACGTTCACCACGTTAGCCACGGTAGAAGCTTTCTGACCGATCGCAACGTAAACGCAGATAACGTCTTCGCCCTTCTGGTTCAGAATGGTATCAAGTGCAACCGCAGTCTTCCCGGTTTGGCGGTCACCGATGATCAATTCACGCTGACCCCGACCGATGGGAATCATGGCATCGATCGCGGTAATCCCAGTTTGCATGGGTTCATACACAGATTTCCGCTCAATGATGCCAGGTGCAGGAGACTCCAACAGACGAGTTTCGCTGGTTTGGATGTCACCTTTACCATCAATGGGACGAGCCAGAGCATCGACAACGCGACCGATCATTGCATCACCCACTGGGATTTGAGCAATTCTGCCAGTGGAAGTAACGGAGCTACCTTCTTGAATGTCGCGACCGTCGCTCATCAATACGGCACCGACGTTGTCTTCTTCCAAGTTGAAAGCAATACCGATGCTACCGTCTTGGAACTCTAGCAACTCGCTTGCCATCACCTGTTCCAGACCGTAGATCCGGGCAATGCCGTCTCCCACTTGCAGCACAGTACCGACGTTAGAGACTTTAACTTCCTGGTCGTACTGCTCAATCTGCTGCCGAATAATATTGCTGATTTCGTCAGGTCTGATGCTTACCATGAGAATTGCTCTTTTACTAAGGATGAGGGATGAAGGATGAAGTGGTTATTGGAGTCTAGGTAGCACTGCTCAAACGCAGAGAAATGCGTCGCAGCTGCCCGCGCAGACTTGCATCTACAACTTGAGAGCCAACCTTGATGATTACGCCACCAATCAGTTCTGGATCAATCTTGGTTTCCAGCTCCACTTGGCGGGCGTTGGTCATCGCCGTGACTTTATCTCGCACCGACTGCTTCTGCTCGTCATTCAGCTCTACCGCAGAAATTACTTCTGCCAAAACAGTTTGATTTAGCTTCCGTAGCAGTGCTTGGTATTGCTTACAAATGCCTTCGATGAATAGAATGCGGCCCCGATCCACAAGCAGCATCAGGAAGTTGCGGGTGTAGGGATGCAGTTGCTCTCCGACAATTTGCTGCAAAACTGCTTTCTTGGCTTCAGCTTTGGTGAGAGGATTCGCTAAGAAATTACGCAAATCTTCTGAGCTTTTTAGCAGGCCTAGCAAAGTATTTACGTCTTCGCCAACCCGATCCACTACATTGTTGGATTGTGCAACTGACATCAGAGCTTGAGCATAGGGCTCAATCACTTGACCCACGACAATGCTGTCTCTCATGAGTTGCCTCCTAACATTGTAATGCTGCGATCGATCAGCTGCTGTTGCGCGCCGTCGTTCAAGTAGTTACCAATTTGAGACTCGACTCGCTGCACCGCCAAAGCTGCTGCTCGTTGACGCAGTTCGGCGATCGTCCGCTCTTGCTCCGTATTGGTTTCTTGAGCGGCGGTTGCTTTCATGCGCTCCACATCTTTTGCTGCTTGAGCCAAGATTTCTTCTTTGGCAGTCTGAGCATTCTTCTCAGCCGCAGCCCGAATGCGTTCTGCTTCAGCTTGCGCTTGAGCTAGTTTTTGCTGTTGTCCTGCCAGAGCTGCGGCAGCCTCCCGCTGGCGTTTTTCCGCATCCTGAATCGCTGTTTCAATGGCTGAGCGACGCTCTGACAAAATTCCACCTAGGAACTTTCGTCCAAAGTAGAACAGCACAAAAATAATGATGGCGAGGTTG
>DATNPE010000492.1:0-15465 GCA_036703355.1 Allocoleopsis sp.
ATCGTCACTGGGCCAACAAGCTGTGGCGTTAAAGTTCTCGCTTTTTGATAGGGTTGCATCTGGCCAATGAGCTGATTATTAGCATCATCAGTTTTAATGAGCGCCGTCATGCTAATCGTCTCACCTTCAGAATTGCGAGCCACTAACTGATGGGGGAGATGCAGATGAGTGAGCGGTTCACCTGTGGAAGTCTCGACGGTTTCTGCTTGCACCAACAGCCAGCGATACCCGGCTGTCTTTAAGATCTGAATCAATTCAAACAGCGCATCGGGATGATTAGGCAGTTGCATTTCTGGCAAAGAAAAGCCTTTGACGCGCGCTAAAGCATCCCAACCAAAAATAGCGGCAAAATGATGTTGCCAAGCTTGAATGTGCAACTTCAAATCATCAATGGGCGTGGCAGCGGCAAGGGCATGACCCCAAAAGGTACCCAACCACTCGACATAGGGTTGGTAAGTGCGATCGCAAGTAATCCGCTTGAGATTTTCTAAAATGTCCCCGCGCCCCATTTGGCGCAACCCCCACAACAAAGTGCCAGAGTAGTCCAGCATGATGCGAGGATTGCAACCTTGCCGCACCAGATCAATCATGAAGTCGGCAATGCGGCTGTAGCAGTAGGCGAAAGGGCCAGCATTGTGGTTATCCCCTTCATAGGGATGCTCGAACATATACTGCAAATTGCTGATCAACTCGCCTTGCGGCCCTGCGGGAATCATGGGCTGGTGCATGTGAAGCGCGATCGCAAACGCAGCAGAGACATCCTGAAGCCGAATATTCGTAGTCGGCAAAAAAATTGGGCGATCGTGCTGCACCACCGATCGCACTTCTGCCTCCCAGCCCGAAATGTTGGGCAGTCCATCAATCAGTTCGGGAAGCAGCGGCAGACTGGCTGCTTGACTGAGGGCAGGCATAAAGCTGGGGTCTCATTTCAGGGAATAAAGGCATATTCCTCTATATGCTGATCATCAAGCAAGTGTTTGACCCGATTTGTCACTGAGTCTCGTCATCGCTTCTAACACCGGAACCAGAGACTTGGTATTCATTTCTGGAATGCAACGTCCCACTGCGGCCGCGATCGGTTGTAGGCTCGCCACCAATTCGGCCATGTCTTCTAAAGAAAGGGCTTGGCGCGCATCAGAAACAGATTGTTCGGGTTCGGGGTGGCACTCAATGATGAGGCCATCAGCACCACAGGCGATCGCGGCTCTGGCTAAATCGGCCACTAGTTCGCGTTTCCCGGCGGCATGGCTGGGGTCAACAATGATGGGCAGATGCGTGATTTGTCTTAAAGCAGCGACCGCACCCAAATCGAGGACGTTACGAGTGTAAGTGTCGAAGCTGCGAATCCCGCGCTCGCACAACACCACATCGGGGTTGCCATGAGTCAAGATGTATTCCGCTGCCAAAACGAATTCCTCGATCGTGGCCGAGAGCCCCCGCTTCAGCAGAATGGGTTTCCCTGCTTGACCTAGCGCTTTGAGCAAGTCGTAGTTCTGCATGTTGCGGCTACCAATTTGCAACATATCCGCATGAGCTGCAATTTCCTCAATCTGGGCGATCGCCATGACTTCAGTCACCACAGGCAAATGGTAGCGCTGCCGCACCGTAGCCAAAATTTCCAAACCTTCCCCCCCCATGCCTTGGAAAGCGTAGGGAGAGGTGCGAGGCTTGTAAACCCCACCCCGTAAAGCTTGGATGGGCGCTGTCAGTAAGCGGCTCGCCACAGCTTCCATTTGGGGTAAGTTTTCCACGGTGCAAGGGCCACCCACAATTAGCAGTTCTTGGCCACCCACCGTTGTGTGGTCAGACAGTCGAATTACGCTCTTGTGGTTGGCATGGGTTTTGCTAGCGAGTTTGGCGTTTAGCATGGTGGGTCTCCTAGAGAAGGGTGATTGGTGACTAACAAAAAACCCGGAACCTTTTGAGAGTTCCGGGTCGTGCAGCGAGCAGCAGCGTGAGGACTTTACCCGGAACTTATCCTGGCCAAAAAAAGTAAAAGCTATAAAACCAGCTTCCCCAAAAAGAAAGACGCAGGTGGCAAATACACTGCGTCTTGAGGGAATCACCAAAGCGGATGGCACACAGGCTCGCTGTGGCCACTAGAGAAATTGCTTTGGTGCGGGGAGTCGTCACGGGTCTGTGTCCTGTTTGTACGTTGGGATGAAATCTGTCCTTAAAAAGCAAAAGACCGCAGAGTCTCTTGTCTGCGGTCCACCTGGAGATTCAGCAAAAGCTGGATTCACTCCAAGTGAACCTCCATAAACCAAAAATAAAAGTAGCTGCTGTGAAGCGATAGCATTGGTGGAAAAAATCTTTTGCGAGTTTTTAAGCTTGATGCAATGACGCTAACAGAGAAAAACCAGCATCGTCAACCCCCCACTTGGGGTAGTTCTTTTGGAAGATTGAGGAGAGAGGGGCGATCGCCTCTTTTTTAAGTGGTCGCTGGGCCATGTTCCACCACAAATACATTGGCATAGAGATTGGCAATAATTTGTTGACCTTGTTGAGTCAGCTGGAGATAAGTGAGGGCGTTTTCGACATAGCGAAAAACCACATTCCAGAAAAACTTGGGGTAGCCTTGTCGCAAGTCACCAGGATGTCGATAACCTAAATGTTTATTAGTGCCGTTTTCTTCAAATTCGTAGAACAGCGCATTAATTTTCTGGAGATAGCGACAATCGCTGAGTTGACCAATCAAATCGGCGGCTCGCAGTAAACCGGGGTAGTTCACCGTGTCTTGATGGTCGCTATCGTTCGGGACGGGAAAGCGAGTGAGTTCGATATTGCGCTTAATTTCTTCAGCATCAATGATGGGGTGTCTGCCGAAGCGCTCCTCAATGAATAGCTTGCCGCGATCGATGTGGTAAGGAGTGAGGCTGGCATCAGTCGCTCCGGGCGGTAGCGCAATCATTGTGTCTCCAAGGCCTGTGGCGTATAAACCGGGGCGATCGCGACGGCAAACCCCCTTGATGTAACCGATGTCGTGGCACAGCAGAGAAATCAGGCAATGTAGCCAATCCTCACAGGCGACACCTCCATCCCGGATATGCTTGCCTCGGAGGATTTCCTGCCCAACCAAGGTCACGAGAATGGTGTGCTCAACGTTGTGATAGAGGGCATCGCTGTTAGCAATATTCTCCAATGCCATGCCGCCCACCCAGGTAATAATCTCCTGATACTCAGACTTCCAACCACCATAGGTGCGATGGTAGGCGCTTCGCAGTTGGTCCAAAAAATTTTCAATTAAAAGTTCTGTGGCATTAAACATGCTGGATTTCTGTCCCCCAAACCCGCGATCGCCTGAGTGCTAATCAGCGGCCATGCACTCAGTTTGCCCTAGCGATCGGGAGTGAGCACAGAAATTGCTAGATCGATCCTGCTCTGGGGCAGAGCCATGTTCTAAACTGCCATCGAGCTTGCAGATCCTACGGGTTGAACTAGCACATTCAATTTTTGTAGAGATTCACGAATTGGTAAGGCAAAACCAAGCCCTTCAATACCACGGCTCACCATTTTCTCGGTGACAATGCCGATCACAGCTCCTTGTTGATTCAGCAGAGGACCACCACTGTTGCCAGGGTTGATGGCTACATCCGTTTGGATCAAGTCTCGGCTGCCAATTGTGCGAATGCCGCTGACAATGCCCTTGGTGACTGTATTAGCATAGGCAATGGGATTGCCGATCGCGACCACTTCTTGACCCACTTTGACCGCGCTGAGGTCAGCCAGGGGTAAAGCAGGGAGGTGGCTCACATCTCCTTCCAATTTGACCAAGGCGACATCAAAGGCAGCGTTGCGCTTCAGCACCCGTCCTGTGTGGGTAGAGCCGTCGTACAGCTTCACGTTCACCGAGAAAGCGGAACCCACGACATGCTGGTTGGTCAAAATCAAGCCAGAGGAGTCGATGACAAACCCAGTCCCTCGCCCTGTGGGGGTGCGAATCCAAACGACAGAAGGAATGGTATGGCTAGCAATCTGCTCGGCAGACAGGGGAACTTGCGGACTAGGGAGAGCTGCGATCGCGTAAACCTTAGAGGAAGCGGGAACTAAGTCTTTGGCGGCGGCTTGTTGGAAGGTGTGGGTAAAACTTGGTTGCTCTAGTAGAGCTTTGAAGCTAGCGCGAATCGCTTCGTAGGTGGCTTCAGGGTTATCAATTCCTGTGGCTTCCGCACGGCCTGTGGTAGCTTGACGCACAATTACTTTGTTGGTGTCGCGATCGAAGAGTTCCCACTGAATCGTTCTTTGGTCTGCGGTTTTGCTGTTGAAAAAAGAACTGTAAGAGTTCAGCTCAACTTTAGTAATCTTACCGCCTACCAGAAATCTGACAGGCTCAGATTCTTCCATCAATTGCTCATCGAATACCGAATGCTGCTCTGACCGACCGACGTTGTAGCCTGCCTCAGCCAATTCATCTTCGATCGCCTGCAACGCTGCGTCTTCTAGCTGTTCATCTAGCTGGCCTGAAGCAGTGTAGCGCTGTTGCGGAATCTTGAGCATACCTTCGTAATGCCCGCCAATCACCACACCAGGCAGAATTGCTGAGCGAATCCGAGCGACCCCAATTCGAGGTAGCAGTTCAGGATTGAGACTGATGGGAGCTGAGAGGGAGTTGGGCGCAACAGGACTTTGGAGCTGACTAGGACAATTGCTCAAGCCCAAGCTTTGAGACGTACTGCCTTGGTCTTGACTCAGCAGAGTTAGAGATGCAAAAGCTGGCAACGAAAATGACCAAAATATAAGTAGCGTAAGGAGCAGACTCCAAAGTCCTTTCTTCATTGTGATTTTGGCTTACAGGTAGCTGGAGTGGTTCCCGACGATCGCGCTTGGCTCTAGTGCTAACTTGCTCTCGGTTGCAACGACTAAAAAGCAAATTCACTTCATGCGGTTTCAGTGGGGACGCAGTAGCGCTGAAGTGGCTTTTGGGGGCCAAGAGAGAATAGACGCTATAAGTTGGGGCGATCGCACTAGGGGTCTAGAGCAATTCCAAGACTTTTTACACTCGAAAATTTGGAATGTACTGAGGATAACAAAAATTTAACTTTTTGATCCCATAATTTTTACCGAATCATCTATCCTGAGACAGAAAAATTCTGAATATTTAATTACATAAAAAGATAAATTTTTGAGTCATTCCGAACGAAATACAGCCACAACCTGGTCAAGATAGGAGGCAGCTTCTATCCAGCTGAAAATTGCCAAGCTGAATACCCATGTCTGGGCCGTATTCGAAAGCAGGATTTTATTTATGCGCGATCGCTCCTCCCGCCGCACCTTTCTCCAAGGGTTACTCGCTAGTACCGCCATCATTGGATTTGACGTAGTGAGTCGAGCTTGGGTGACTGCCGCAAACGCGCAATCAAGTGCGAACTTTGCTAAGTTACCCCCCTTAGATGGCGCAATCTACACCGATGAGGCAACCCGACAAGCCGCAGCCGATGACTTTGGGCATATTGTGCATCGCCAACCGATCGCGGTCCTGAAACCAGGCTCCAAAACTGACATTGTAAAAATGGTGCAGTTTGCCCGCGCCCATCAACTCAAAGTAGCCGCCAGAGGACAAGGTCACTCTACCAACGGTCAAGCTCAAGTTGAGGCAGGGGTTGTGATCGACATGAGCACACTCAATCAAATTGTTCAGATTGGCGCTAACCGAGCAACCGTAGAAGGAGGTGTACTTTGGCTCGAACTTTTGCAAGCGGCGATCGCCCAAGGGTTAACTCCTCCCGTTCTGACGGATTATCTAGAACTCTCAATCGGCGGTACGTTGTCCGTCGGTGGCATCGGTGGAGCCAGTCATCAATATGGTGTGCAGGTCGATCAGGTTTTGGAACTTGAAGTAGTAACAGGTCTGGGCACGCTAGAAAAGTGTTCACCCACCCAAAACCAAACCTTGTTTGAAGCAGTACTCGCAGGTTTAGGCCAGTGCGGGATTATTGTGCAAGCCACCATTCGCCTCATTCCTGCCCAACAACAAGCTCGCGTTTTTCTACTGTTTTATGACGATCTGGCGACTTATACGCAAGATCAACGCTTGCTAGTGAGCGATGAGCGCTTTGACTATTTAGAAGGACAAGTAGTGCCAAACTCCAATGGGGGCTGGCGCTACATGCTAGAGGCGGCTAGCTTTTACACACCACCTAATGAGCCGAATAATGCTGCCCTGCTGGCTAATCTTAACTATCTGCCTGGTTCGGAGCAAATTACAAACCCCACTTATTTTGACTTTGCCAACCGCTTAGAACTTGTCGTTGAAACTCTCAAATCAATTGGCGTTTGGTCATTCCCTCACCCTTGGCTAGATATATTTGTGCCGAGTAGTCAGGTCAATCGCTTTGTCGGTGAAGTGGTTTCGACCCTAACGTTGGCAGATACAGGTCAAGGCCCAATTTTGCTCTACCCGGTTAAAACTTGGCGCTTTACTCGCCCATTATTTCGCACACCTACTGAGAATATTGCTTTTCTTTTTTCGCTACTGCGGACAGCTCCACCCGATCCAGCCGTAGTTAACCAAATGATTGCTTCTAACCGAGATTTGTTTGAACGTAATCGCCATGTAGGGGGCTACCGCTATCCAGTTGGTACAGTGACGTTAACGCCAGCCGATTGGAAGCAGCATTTTCAGCCCGTGTGGGGCAAACTCACCAATTCTAAGCAACGCTACGACCCCGACAATATCTTGGCGCCTGGACAAGGGATTTTTGTCTAGGTCTAGAAAGAGGGCGATCGCATGAGCTTCAGACAATTTACTAAAGTGAGCTTGGGTCAATGCCTCGCTCTCGCAACTTCGCTAACAGAAGCTCTCTTTGTCGTCGCTCCTCTTCCGCCTGCTGTTGGGCTATTTCTGCGGTTTCTTGAGGGCTAGAAACGAGTTGCCCATCAGCAGTAAAGAAGCGCAACTTATTTTCATGAATTCCTAAATACAGTTGGAGTTGCTCGCTCCAAAGCCATCCCTGAGCGTTGGGTTCAATGGGTTGATATTGACCACTAGCAAGGACGAAACCCGAAAATTCCAGCGTTTCAGGGTCGAACCAAAAGTAGTCAGGGGTGCGAAAAGTATCCTGGTATAACTGCTTTTTGAAGCCACGATCGGTTGCTGCCGTACTTCCCGACAGAATTTCGACAATCACGTTGGGATATTTGCCATTTTCTTCCCAAACAACCCAGCTTTTTCGGGGTTTGCGTTCGGTTCCTAAAACCGCAAAAAAGTCTGGCCCTCTAAAGTCTCTCGACTTGATTTGCTGAGGGCTATAGTAAATGGTCAGGTTGCCGCTGACGTAGAAATCTTGGCGATCGCGCCACAACCACTCCAAGCACTGAATCAGCAGCACCATTTGCCGCAGATGTAGATCTGATTCCAAGGGAGGCTCGTCACTCAATAAATCGCTGGGTGGAAAGACAATTTCTTCCCACTCATTATTGGCAGGGGGAAAATCTTTGGCAATGGACATCGCGGTTAACCAGAGTCCAGTTAGTTAGAGTTTAACTGATGGGCGATCGCAATTCTATTTCGCTTCGAGCGATCGCCTTTGCTTTAGTTCTTCAGCCAACTCAGGACATGACTGGCAAAGCAGTCAAGCTCTAGCGGGTGGTCACTTTAGGGTTACTAAACTGTTAAGCGCTATAAACACGCGATCGGTCAGTGATTAAGAAAAACCTTAAAACTTTTGCATCCAGAAATTTGAAATGTGTTAAAGCCATGCAGACCTTATTGGCAAAACATCTGGCGGATTCAAATCAGAGGCAAAGAAAGAATTGAATGAATCAATTTGATGATTGATGTATTAAAAATCCATCCCAAACAAATAAACAAACTATAAATCAACACACCACAGAAAAATACATGTTTAGATGAACGAAAAATCGGCGAGAAGCACTGGTACAAAATAAACCATATATAAGCGAATATATTACCTATTCCAAGGCTTTCGATTTCCTTTCTTGACAGACTATAGGTTTGCTCGTTGTCAACCAAGGGCAATATACCATTTATTACCACTAAGATGAACAAAGCTATAAATATAAGTATTGTAGTTTTATAATCCTTTGCTTTGGTCAGGAAAAATATCAAAATCAATATTGCTAAATTAATGGCTAAAAGGATAAATCTAACATTGCCATTGAATTGGACTGACAATAATGCACCGAAAGCCAGAGTATGGAATATACAACTACAAGCAAAATAGACAAGGGAAAATACTAAATTTAACTCTTGTATTCCCTCGTAATTTTTATTCTGCTTCTTGCTCTTTTTAAGGATAGGAATTCCTAAGCCTTCACTAAATACTTTTAAAGTTCGACTACTCCATTTATTCCATTCTTCTCTAATATTTTTGTGTTTATAATCTAGCATTTCAAGCCATTCTCGAACTGACTGAGGTCGCTCTTGTGGTTGAAGCGCCATTCCTCTAAGGATAGCTCTTTCTATTTTAAGACTGATACTCGGATTAATAGCTCTCGGTGATTTTAGTGATGCACCATCAAACCTAGAACGTGCAGATATGGGTACTTCTTTAGTAAGGATGAAATACAATGTAGCTGCCAATGCATAAATATCAGTGTAGGCGCCGCGTTTAGCTTTTTCTTCATACTGCTCAATTGGTGCAAAACCATGAGAGAGAGCTTGAGTATGAGTTTGAGTCAAATTAGGAGTAAATTCACGAGCAATACCAAAGTCAATTAAAACTGCATCATAATAATTTTTAGCAGCAGGTCGCAGCATAATATTAGGTGGTTTTACATCTCGATGTAATAGTCCTCGTTTATGAACCACAGTTAACGCATTGCCAATTTGCCAAATATAATGCAAGGCTTCAACCTCAGATAAAATGCCTTGACTGGCAATTCTATGATACAAGCTCTCCTCATTGATATACTCCATCACCATGCACCATAGCATTCCTTCTTGAAGAACTTCATGGATTTGTACGATATGAGGATGACTACATTTAGCTAATCTAAGTGCTTCATTTATGAAATCTTGCTGAAGTTCATGAAAATCAGGCCGACGTTGCATATCACCATTCAAAGACTTAATGACAACATACTTATTATTCTTATGTCGAGCCAAATAGGTGATACCAAAACCACCCTCTCCTAGCTTTTTCTCAATAGTGTATCTACCACCTTTTATATTTTGACCTGAGCTCCAAGACATTTGCGATGCCCCTAAAACACTTGTACTGCCTGTGGCAACTCTCATTACTTGAGTAGCCTGAGTTTAGGGTTCCCTAATGCTTTCGCAGATGAATAACTCGAATGTTGCTCCAGTTTCGTTCAAGACTAGTAGCTCCTGCATCGTTAAAAGGTGGAGGTAAAGTTTTTTGGTAGTGCTTCCAAGCTCAATGCAGTCTGCCTATTGATTACAAAACGCTGAGGTTTTCGTAGATTTGAGAACTCGGTGATCCCGCTCAGACCCAGGTGATACAATCGTTAACCAAGCTAGGGGTGCCTGGAATTACAGGCTGAGATCACACCCTTAGAACCTGAACCTGGGTAATACCAGCGGAGGGAAGCTGTTTATCGAGGAATTTAATATGCGGACAGAATGGGTCGCAAAGCGTCGCGGGCAGAGCAATGTGTCTCAAATGCACTATGCCCGTCAGGGAATGATCACGGAAGAAATGTACTATGTCGCCCAGCGCGAAAACCTTCCGGTAGAACTGATTCGGGATGAAGTGGCACGGGGTCGGATGATTATTCCGGCGAACATCAACCACACCAACCTCGAACCAATGGCGATCGGCATTGCCTCGAAGTGCAAAGTCAACGCCAACATTGGTGCATCTCCCAACTCTTCTAACCTGGATGAAGAAGTTGCCAAGCTGCATTTGGCAGTAAAGTACGGCGCTGACACGGTGATGGACTTGTCCACCGGAGGCGGCAACTTAGATGAAATCCGCACCGCGATTATCAACGCTTCACCTGTACCCATTGGTACCGTTCCCATCTACCAAGCGTTAGAGTCGGTTCACGGCAACATTGAGAAGCTCACCGCTGATGATTTCCTGCACATCATCGAAAAGCACGCTCAACAGGGTGTGGACTACATGACAATCCACGCCGGAATCTTGATCGAGCACTTGCCCCTCGTGAGAAATCGGATTACGGGAATTGTGTCGCGTGGTGGCGGCATCTTGGCGCGGTGGATGTTGGCGCATCACAAGCAAAACCCACTCTATACCCACTTTGACGACATCATTGAGATCTTCAAGCGATACGATGTCTCCTTTAGCTTGGGTGACTCCTTGCGTCCTGGTTGCACCCACGATGCCTCCGACGAAGCCCAACTGGCGGAACTCAAAACTCTGGGTCAACTAACCCGCAAAGCTTGGGAGCATGATGTTCAGGTGATGGTGGAAGGTCCAGGGCACGTACCAATGGATCAAATTGAGTTCAATGTTCGCAAGCAAATGGAAGAGTGCTCAGAAGCGCCCTTCTATGTGCTCGGCCCCCTCGTTACCGATATTGCGCCTGGGTACGACCACATCACCTCGGCGATCGGGGCAGCGATGGCAGGTTGGTACGGTACCGCGATGCTCTGCTACGTCACCCCCAAAGAGCACCTCGGTCTACCCAACGCCGAAGACGTACGCAATGGCTTGATTGCCTATAAGATTGCCGCCCACGCAGCCGATATTGCCCGTCATAGACAAGGGGCTCGCGATCGCGACGACGAACTCTCCAAAGCTCGTTACAACTTTGACTGGAACCGTCAGTTTGAGTTGGCGCTAGACCCAGAGCGGGCTAAAGAGTACCACGACGAGACCCTACCCGCTGACATCTATAAAACTGCTGAGTTCTGCTCCATGTGCGGACCTAAGTTCTGCCCCATGCAAACTAAGGTTGATGCCGATGCGCTGACTGAGCTAGAGAAGTTCCTCGCGAAGGAAGCTGTTCCTCAAGGCTAACGGTTGAGCGTTTCAGCATTTTGACCTCTCCCCCATCCCCTCTCCTCAAAGGAGAGGGGTGCCGTAGGCGGGGTGAGGTTTTAATGTTTATGCGTGTAGTTCCTTCCAGCGAGTTTGTAAATCTTGGATCGTAAACACAGCTTGGAACTTCAATCCTTCTTTCTCATATAGTTCTGCTCCTCCTTGCTGGCGATCGACTAAAGAAATTACTTCCTCAACGGCATAACCCGCATCCCGGAGTCGTTGCACGGCTTTCATGGCTGAACCGCCAGTAGTTACCACATCTTCTAGAACCACTACAGGACTGTTGGCTGGCAGCGTCAAGCCTTCGATATAGGCTTGGGTACCGTGACCTTTAGCTTCTTTACGAATAATCAGAGGTGCGATCGCCCGTCCTGCATAGGCTGCCACTACGCTTACAGCCGTCACAATTGGGTCTGCCCCTAGCGTTAAACCAGCCACAGCCTGGGTATTCTCTGGTAGCAACGAAAGTAAAATGCGACCAACGCCAACCGCTCCATAGGGGTGAAGCGTCACCTGCTTGCCATTGATGTAATAAGAACTTTGCTGCCCTGAGGAGAGGGTGAAATTGCCTTCTTTGTAAGCCACTTCACACAGGAGGTCTAATAACTGCTGACGTACCTGAGGTAAATCAGCATTGATCAGTGAAGAAAAATCGCGAGTATGCACTAAAATTCCGTCAGTCATGGTAAGAGCAGGTAAAGTTGAAGAACCGTGAGATGCAGCAGATCACCAAGGTCTGTCGCTAATGATCTTAAACTCAAGGATGAGTTAGTATTTAACCGAAAAATTGAGGAGTACTGCTATGGGTATGAGGTTGAAAGGTCTGGTTAGTTTATTCGTGCTCGCTACAGCATCAACAGTCTTTACCTCTGCCGTAGTAGCACAAGAGCAGATTTCGGTTAGCGATCGCATCAGTACTGAGACTCTCAATGACGCTTTTACTCGCACTCTCTACACCAACTCAGGCAATTTCTTTAGAGAGCAAGGATTACTGAATCAAGCCAACACCATTTTGGGCCAAGGCTCTATCATCCGTAACTCCTTTGCTGAAAACCGGATTGCCCGAGACGCTCGTTTACTTAATATTTTGTATCGGGATGCGCTACAGCAGCAAGCTTCTGATGGTCCTTTGATTCGCACCCCAGACTTGCCAACTCCTTACGACACATCAATCCTGGTTAACCCAACGATCTATGTCAATCGCTTGACTTCTGATGCTCTACCTCAGGGTGGTGAGTTGCAGTTTGAAACGCTGCCTCCCCGCTAGGTTAAATAAAGACTGAGCGGGAGATTCGGTGCTGTCAAAATAGATTGGCTTGCCGAATCTCCTCAACAGCTGTCTATCAGCGGCCTGACTCAATTGATTGAGTAGTGATATTAACTAATCCAGGGTGCAGGGGTCGAACCTGCCTATCGCGAATTATGAGTTCGCTGCCTCAACCGCTCGGCCAACCCTGGTTAAGCCTTTTGATTGTATCCTGATACCTAGCTTGCCATCCAGAAGCATCTAGTATCTTCTCTCCCTATTATGGAATAATCTTTCCTTCTATTCAAATCTGGTTTTGCTACTTCTGCCGTTTTTTACGGGCATCAATCCTTGTAATCACATACCCCCGATCATTAGCAATGAAATTAAATGCAAATGTGGCACTCACCCTCGTTCTACTAACATTGATGTTTGGAGCAGGTTTGGTCAGTGCTGCTTGGGGATTCGCGCTGGGTCGTCAAGCTCTGAGGGGCATTACGCAACCCGACGTCCGACCCACGAGTAAATTAGTGGGTCGTGATAAAAACAAGCCTTTGCGTCGCGAAGAAGTGATGATTCTGAAAGAGGAGGATATTCTTAAGCGGGTCAAGGGCCGCATCGAAGGCAATGGCAAGGATGATGCGCCAGCGGACAAAGACCGCAATAAAGCCTTAAATGATGAAGCAAGTGCGGAGCCAGATACCAAGACCGCGATCGCTCAGCCTGGGTTGCCCGTGGTGGGTCAAGACCAAGATGTGACATTAGAAGTCAATACCGTGCAGGCTCAAGGGGGTTCTCTGTTGCTCAACGTCAAGATGCGGAATCAGGGCAAGCAAACGGTGCGATTTCTTTACAGCTTTTTGAATGTGACGGATCAGCGGGGACGGGCACTGAGTGCGACTGCTAAAGGGTTGCCAGAAGAATTACCCCCCACGAGTGGTCCTTTTTCTGGTACTGTAAGTATCCCGATGTCTTTGTTAGACGGGGCCGATAAACTCTCGTTGGCCTTAACGGACTACCCAGACCAAAAATTGCAGTTGCAGCTATCCAGTATTCCCGTTCCTCAGTGAGTTTCGGAGTCGCTATAGCCTGCTGATCCTGTTTAACAGATGATTGCCCCTATTGTCTTTGTGCTGGCGACAAGTGATTCTTTGCCTGTCACGGGGCGAGAAACCCTGTTGCGCTTGTTGTCAGTTCTCTTGCTGATTGCAATTAATGCTTTTTTTGTCACCGCTGAGTTCTCTATTGTCTCAGTGCGGCGATCGCGGATTAATCAGCTGGTGGGCGCAGGGGATGTCCAGGCCAGAACAGTACAGGATTTACAAAGCAGCATTGACCGTTTGCTATCTACCACCCAACTTGGCATTACGCTGTCGAGCTTGGCATTGGGGTGGATTGGCGAAAGCACAATGGCGGTTTTCATGGCGGCCTGGTTGGGGCAACTACCTGTGGCTCCAGCGCTCAGGCAAACGCTCGCTCATTCTTTTGCTGTCCCAGTCGCGTTTCTGCTAATTGCCTATTTGCAGATTGTGTTGGGGGAACTGTGTCCGAAATCTGTGGCTTTGCTGTACTCAGAGCAACTGGCCCGATTTCTAGGCCCGCCGAGCTTGGCGATCGCCCGTTTCTTCAATCCATTTGTCTGGGTACTTAACCAATCAACTCGCTGGCTGTTGAAGTTGGTGGGAATCCAGTACACCGGGCAAGGTTGGTATAACCAAGTAACTCCAGAAGAGTTGCAACTGATTATTGCCACTTCATCAGAGTCCACCGGGCTAGAGGCAGAAGAGCGAGAACTACTGAATAATGTGTTTGAGTTTGGCGAGGTGACGGCAGAAGAAGCCATGATTCCTCGAACCAGTATTGCGGCTGTTCCTTACGATGCCACCTTTCAAGCAGTCTTGGAGGAAGTCGCAGCATCAGGGCATTCTTATTACCCCGTCATGGGAGAGTCGTTAGATGATATTCGCGGCATTATTTCCTTTAAGGAATTAGCAGCACCGATGGCTCAGGGATTGCTCAGGCCTGAAACTAGCATTGAACCCTGGGTCCATCCGGCGCGATTTGTCCCAGAGTATATGCCGTTGAATGAGCTGTTGGCAATGATGCAGCGATCGCGCCAAGCGATGGTGATGGTGGTAGATGAATTTGGGGGCACCTCTGGCTTGGTGACGCTGACCGATTTGGTAGCTGAGATTATCGGGGAAACACCAGAGTCTGAGAGTAGCGAGGATTTGACCATACAAGCCTTGGATGATTCCACGTTCTTAGTCCAAGCTCAAATCGACGTTGACGAAGTGAATGAACTCCTGAATTTGAACCTGCCTGTCGCAGACAATTACCAAACGCTAGGCGGCTTTTTGATTGACCAGATGCAGAAAATTCCTCCAGAAGGGGAAGTGCTGCTCTACAAGAACTTGGAATTATCTGTGGTGTCGGCTGAAGGCCCTCGTCTTGACCAAATTCAGATTCGGCGGTTGGAAGAACCAGAAACGGAGCAGTTTTTGGAGGAACTGAATGAGGCGATCGCAGCTTCAGAGATGGCAGCAGATGAAGTACCCCGTTCCGGTCGCCAAGGGGATGAAACGACTCCCAATCCTTCCGCTCAAGATTTGGAAGGAGATCAAGACAACCGCACCTTGTAGGGCAGTGGATCAACTTGTCCCAGTTCAGCAAAAGCGGCTAAGCGTAAACGGCAAGAATCACAGATACCACAGGCTGCTTCCTCACCCGCATAACAGGACCAGGTTTGCTCCCAAGGCACGCCCAAGCGATCGCCCAACTGAATAATTTCAGTTTTTTTCAGCTCTAGTAAGGGTGAGATGATTTGAATCGGTTGGCCTTCTCGACCTTGCTTAGTCCCCAAGCGAAACACTTCCTGCATGGCTTGGATATAGTCCGGACGGCAGTCTGGATAGCCAGAGTAATCGAGACTATTCACGCCAATGTAGACTCGTTCTGCTGCAATCGCTTCTGCATAAGCGAGGGCAAAGCTCAAGAAGATGGTGTTGCGGGCAGGGACATAGGTGACGGGGATATGATCCGCCATCTCTGCTAAAGAGCGATCGCTGGGAACCGCAATTTGGTCATCGGTCAGAGCCGAGCCACCCCACAAGCGCAGGTCGAAACTCACAACTTGATGCTGGATGACGCCTGCTGATTGGGCGATCGCGGCTGCTGATTCTAGTTCTCGACGATGCCGTTGCTGGTAGTCGAAGGAGATGGCATAGGTGTCGCAACCATCTGCCTTAGCTTGGTAGAGCACTGTCGAAGAATCTAAGCCGCCGGATA
>DATNPE010000493.1:0-8598 GCA_036703355.1 Allocoleopsis sp.
TCAAAGCCTCCCACAACTCTAAATTTTGGTAGAGGCAGAGGTAGGCCGTGCAGACGGTGGGCGATCGCTCAATTCCTGCCAAGCAGTGAACGTACACAGGAAGCTGATTTTGGATACTCTGATGCACAATATCAACGGCCTTAGCCAGCTGATGCACCTCCAACTGGGTTGTGTAGTAGCGATCGGGCAGAATAAATCGCAAGCAATTGAAATCTCGTGTAATCACCTCTGGCAAGGAACCTTCAATCTCTGCACAGAGAGAAAGAACCACCTGAATATTGGCGGCAGTTAACCGAGCGTGATCGGTGGTTTGGGGTAGACCTCCTACCGCTAATTTACCGGGGATCACCCAGCTGAAAGGAGTTTGACGTTGATAGAACGAGCGCTGTCTTGGTTTACCGCTTAGCCAGCTTCGCAACTGGAGTCGGATGGTTTCGAGCAGCCGTTTAATTTGGCGTAGTACTTGTCTCACCTGCTTCTCTCGATGCTGACCCAATTGCTGTTCTCACTGATCCAGAGACGACTGTCCGTAATCCGGATTTGCCTGCGCGCACCCGAACTAGTAACGAGTATAGGAGAGTTAAATCTGAAGATTAGCTTGTGATGTTTAACTAATTCTAAATAGTTGAACTATTCATAAATAACTCATCCAGTTTTGCAAAAGTATGCCATTGTTTATTGAAAAGTCTTCACGCTTCAAAAATACTCGCAATCAAGCAGAAACGGGATGGAGAAATTTACTCAAAATTTCTGGATCAGGTGCGCTCACTGCAACTAAACTATCAAGCAAACAAGGGCAGTCGGCTTCTCATGTGTCAATCAAACAGTCGCAGAATCAAATTTTCCTTTAGCCATATTACTTTTACTAGCTTCTTTCTCCTCGCTAGCGGTGTGAGCGGCACCGTTCCTACCTCAGCCCAGTCAGTCATTACCATTCCCAGTTTGGCTCCTGGCGGCCTGCCTCCAGCTTCCTCAACAGCGGTAGATACTACTCAAGATGGCTACCAATTGGGGGCGGGCGATCGCGTGCGTCTGGATATTTTCCAGGTGCCAGAGTACAGCGGCGAACACCAAGTCTTATCTGATGGTTCCTTGAACCTCCCGCTAGTGGGTACGGTGCCTGTGAGGGGCATGACCCTGAAACAAGCCTCTGCGGTTCTCTCCGCCAAATATGCTCCCATCATCAAGCGGCCCATTGTCACCATGACCCTGCTGGCGGCGCGTCCTCTCAAGATTGCGATCGCAGGAGAAGTAAGCCATCCGGGTTCCTATACCGTCTCTCCTAGCGGTGAGCAAGGGGTTCCGACCGTCACACGGGCGGTACAGTTGGCAGGAGGCATTACTCAAGCCGCTGATACCAGACAGGTTCAAGTGCGACGGGTACGTCCTCTCAACGTGGGGGGAGAGCAGGTCTTAATGGTCGATCTCTGGCAACTGCTACAAACCGGAGATTTACGGCAAGATTTACTGCTCCAAGACGGAGATACTATTTTTATTCCTACACAAAAAACCGCTAATTTAGCTGAAGCCAATCAATTAGCGGCTGCGAGCTTTGCTGCCAGTAAAGCAGAACCGTTACGCATTGCAGTGGTGGGTCAGGTCAACCGTCCCGGACCCTACACGCTGACCGGAAATGTAGAAGGGCAAACAGAAGCAGGCGGTGGGGTACAAATGCCCACAGTCACCCGTGCCATTCAGGTGGCAGGCGGGATTACGCAATCGGCAGATATCCGGCGAATTCAACTGCGACGGTTGACTAAGACGGGAGCCGATCAAATTATTAATGTGGATCTTTGGCAACTGTTACAGGCTGGAGATGTGCGACAGGATGTCCCCCTACAAGAAGGAGATACGATCGCGATCCCCACAGCAACGGCCATGACTCCTACAGAAGTCACCGAGCTAGCTTCAGCCAGTTTTTCACCTAGCAAAATCACGATCAATGTGGTCGGGGAAGTCGTGCAACCCGGTGTAGTGGAAGTGCCACCCAATACTCCGCTCAACCAGGGACTGTTAGCCGCAGGAGGGTTTAACCGCAGAGCTAAAAAAGGCTCAGTAGAGCTAATTCGGCTCAATCCCAACGGCTCTGTCTCACGGCAACAAATTGCGATTAATTTCTCTAAAGGGCTGAGCGACAAAGACAATCCTCCTCTCCGCAACAATGACACCATCATCGTCAAGCGATCGGGAATTTCTGGATTCTCAGATGCGATCGGAACTGTCCTATCACCGCTCACCAGTGGTTTTGGTCTATTTCGGCTGCTCGGCCTTTGATCCCCGTCTTACTCATCTTGTAGGGTAAATTGCAGATAAATTATGCAGATAGAACCATACTCCTATCCTTTAGCACCCGGAAATCTCCAGCCAGCAGGCGAGTTACAGCCCCAAGCTCTGCCACTGACATACTATGCACCGCAGCCCTACTATGCCAACAAAGACGAGTTAGACCTCAAAAATTTCCTTGAAGTTCTACGCCGACGAGCGCTGGTAGTCGCAACTGTCGCGATCGCCGTTACCGCCACCACCTGGGGTTGGACTTGGACCCGAACTCCCATTTACAAAGGGGACTTTCAAGTTCTAGTAGAGCCTGTGACTGATACGCAGTCTCCCCAGAAGTTGCTGCAAGATAACCAAAATGCTCTCCAACCTACCTTTGACTACGCCACCCAAATCGAGGTATTGCGTAGCCCTGAACTGCTGGCACCAGTTGTTCTGTATTTACAGAAGCAATATCCCGATATCAGTTACGCGGCCTTGGTGAATAACCTCACGATTACTCAGCTGAGCAATACGAAAATTCTCCTGGTGAGCTATCGTGACTCCGACCCGAAGAAGGTGCATGTCGTTCTGAAAAGTTTGGCAGCGCTCTATCTCAACTATGGCGTGCAACAGCGGCAAGTCAGCCTACAGCAAGGCACCCAGTTTGTTGATGAACAACTGCCTAAGCTGCGTGAACGGGTGAGCACCTTACAAAAACAGCTAGAAAATTTTCGTCAAAGATATAGCCTGATTGACCCAGAATCTCGTGGCAATGAGCTATCGGAGCTGATCAGTGATGTGGAGAAGCAACAGCAAGAAGCTCACACCCAACTGATTGAAGCCCAGTCACTCTACAACACTTTACAGAGCCAGGTTGGCTACCGTCCGACTGAGGCGATCGCGGCAGCCTCTCTGAGTGAATCGCCTCGCTATCAGCAATTGCTCAACCAGATTCAGGAAGTTGAAGCACAAATCGCCGTGGAGTTGGCCCGCTTTCAGCCCACCAGCCCCAACATCCAAATCCTAGAGGATAAGAAGCAGCAGTTACAGGCACTCCTGTCAGAAGAATCTCAAAAGGTTTTGGGTAACCAGCAACGACCCAGCGGCGCAGATGGCAACTTAACCTCTATCTCTCTAGACCTCAGTAAGCAGTTAGTCAACACCGCCAACCAAGTCCAAGTTCTACAAATGCGGAATTTGGCACTTGCGGAAGTAGAACGCCATCTGAAGCAAAACTTCGAGCTAGTGCCAGCTCTGGCCAGACAGTACACCGATTTACAGCGAGAGTTAAAGGTCGCCACCGAGAGCCTCAACCGCTTCTTAGGCACCAAAGAAACGCTGCAAATTGAAGCTGCTCAGAAAGCAATTCCTTGGGAAGTGATCTCCGCTCCACAAGAACCCCAACAACCGATTTCTCCCAATACTCCCCGCAATTTAGTGTTAGGAGTTGTAGCTGGCTTACTTTTGGGGACTGGAGCAGCACTACTCACCGAGAAACTCGATAACGTGTTCCATTCACCGACAGACCTCAAAGATCTGACTCGGCTGCCCCTCCTTGGAGTTGTTCCCTTCCAAAAACGCTTGCCAGAGCCTGATTACGGTACAGTCAGTCCTCTGTTTACGCTACCTGAACCAGAAAATTTAGCCCTTGAGCCTGGAAAGTCACCAGAATTAGCAGAGATTAATCTTAATGCGTCTCCAGTCGCTAGTTCCAGCCATTACACCACTTCTCCTTTCCTAGAGTCTTTCCGATCGCTTTATACCAATGTGCGTTTACTGGGTTCAGATAACCCCATTCGCTCTCTAGTGGTTGGATCAGCGGTGCCTGCGGAAGGCAAATCCACGATCTCTCTCCAACTGGCAAAAGCTGCTGCTGCGATGGGTCAAAGAGTCTTGCTCGTTGATGCCGATATGCGTCGTCCTCAAGTCCATACCTATTTAGGTTTGCCTAATATGCGAGGACTGAGCCACCTGATTGCCACCAATGTCACCGCAGAAGAAGTGATTCAGCGATCGCCCACAGATGAAAATCTCTTCATCATCACCGCTGGTCAAATTCCCCCTGATCCCACCAAGCTGCTCTCTTCCAGAAAGATGCAAAACTTGATGGCAGAGCTACAGGAAAGTTTTGACCTGGTAATCTATGATACCCCGCCAGTCTTGGGTTTAGCGGATAGTAGTATCCTCGCTACGCATACCGATGGCATCATCATGGTCGTTGGTCTCGGCAAGACCGATCGCTCTACTTTGATCATGGCCTTGGATGGTCTGAGAATTTCTTCCACGCCTGTCTTAGGCATCGTGGCCAATGGTATTAAGGGCTACACCACTCAGTCCTATGATTACTACAACCGCTACTACACACAGAAGCGGAACCCAATGCCTCTGGAAGTTCCCACCACAAGCTGAGCGATCGCGACCTAACCCCCAGCCCCTTCCCTATCGGGGAAGGGAAGCCAGAGTTAAAAACCCCTTTTCACAGTGGAGAGGGGTTTGGGGGAGAAGCCCTTCTTATCCCTTGCGAGAAAAACCTAATCTACTCCACCAGGGATGGCTTAGCCGAATATAAGGAGAGTCATCAGTTTGTACAGGGATAGAACTCGGCGCTTTTGCTTGCATCTTGATCACGTTGGAATATTGGCTAGCAATAATCTCCGGTGTGAAGTGGCTCAAGAGATAACGCCGTCCCGCTGTCCCTAGCCGCACTGCCAACTCTTGGTTTCCTGCTAGATCCTGAATAAAGTGAGCTAAACCTTGACCATCACCATTCACAAATGCTCGACCACAGTCAGCCGCTGCTAGGATCTGGCGGAGATAAGAATGAGATTCACAAATAATAGCGACAGGGCGACCTGCAGCCAGCGTCCCATACAGCTTACTGGGTGCTACCAATCCTTCCATACCAGGGCTAATGCTGACTAAGGACAAATCGCAAGCGGTTAAAGAGAAGGGCAAAGTTTGCTTATCTTGATAGGGTAGAAATAAACAATTATGCAGCCCCATATCTTTTGCTTGATCAATACAGCCTTGATATTGGGCTCCGCTTCCAATAAATACAAACTGAATTGCTTCCTGTTGTAGTTGATTCGCTGCCTCTAAAATAGTCTCCATATCATGACAACGGCCCATATTGCCAGAGTAGAGCACTGTAAATTTCTCAGTTAAGTTGTGCTGAGTGGCAAACCAATTATCTTGCTTGGCGATCGGTACAATTGTGTTAGGGTTTGCCCAACTATGAATCACCGAAATTTTATCTGCTAGCGCTGGATATTTAGTAGCAATTCGTTGCTTCATCGTAGGGCTGAGGACGATGATTTGTCGCGATCGCCCCCATACTGCTCGATTAATTTCATGCCAAATTTGGGCTAGCCAGTGTTTTTGTGAAACAACATTTAGCTGAATCGCAACATCTGGATACAAATCATAAATCAAACAGATATAAGGTAATTTAAAACATAAGTTCGCTAGTAAGCCCAAGACTGGCAAATAGGGAGGAGCAGTTGTAACTAAAAGAACATTTCCTCGCCGAGAATGCTTAAGTAAATGAATGCCAGAACGTAAACAAAATAACAAGCCATTGATGACTTTACCCCGAATCCGCTGAGGCCAAATTTGGGTCGTGCGCGATCGCCGAACCACTAGCCTTCCATAACTTTCAGTCGTGGGGGCAGATTTACGTTCAAACGCATATCCTGGCTGACCTGTAAAGATTTGAACTTCAATTCCTTGCTGACTTAATTGAAAAGCTAGCTCCTCAATGAGTTGCCCAGTAGCAGCATAATCAGGGGGATAGAACTGCGTAATAATCGATAAATGAAGCGATCGCTCAGAGTCTAAATTGCTACTGTTCTTCATATCTGGCTACTACTAGAGAGCTGAGACAATGGTTGTTTATTCAACAGAACTTTCCTTCTGATGCTGCCTATTAAACCAATAAGAACTAAAACTCACCTCATTTTAATAGATTCAATATTACGGACATCGAAAAATGTACTAATCATTTACCTTTAACATTCCATTAAATGTCAAGGGATATTCAGCCATAGTTAAAAGGTTGAAATTCTTTATAGAAAATTCGGCTTCACATCTATTGATTCATGCTCTATCCTCCTGTTTTCCACATTAGGGATGAATCCATACTCTATTACTAGAGGAAATTGAACAATCAGAAAAATTAGAAACTTTTTAGAGAGAGAACCATAAAAGTTTGCATTTGTTCACAATACCAAAAGAGAATAAAAGATAGATTTTCAGCAGTGGCTCAATCTCCGATTGTTCTTGAAGCCCCCTGGAATCCTTGTCGAGAGAGTACACTAGCAAAGCAGTGCTTGCTACCGAGTCTATGTTCAAAGTTGTTACTCGTGATTTTTCGCAGGAGTTTGTTCGCTGGACTGATGCCCTCAACACAGCTAAATCCCTACAGCCCCAGTGCAAAAGCTTACTTCAGGACATCCGAATTTTTGAAGGAGATGATCTGGTATGGATTTATAGTCGTTCTCACACTTATCCCCAGTTTGTGGGGCCTGGTACCTATAAACGTCTAGCTCTACGTTTTTTGCAAGAAGCGATCGACAATGGAGAAGCATGGGCTATGGAAGAAGCTTCCGAAACAGATCATGAATAGAAGCGTAATCTCTAATGACTTGCCTGCTTAATAGAAATAGAAATTGGATTGATGAAACGACTATTGCCCCTCCTTCTCATCCTCATGATTACCTGGATAGTGCCTAGCTTGAGGGTGACAGCAGCAGAGATCAACTCAGGAGCAGAAATTTTTCAGGCTCACTGTGCGGGTTGTCATATCAATGGTGGCAACATTATCCGGCGTGGCAAAACCTTGAAGCAGAAAGCGCTGAAAAAATATGGCATGGATTCTCTAGAGGCGATCGCGACCCTCGTCACTCAGGGTAAAAACAACATGCCTGCCTTCCAAGAGCGCTTGAGCGAACAGCAAATTCAAACTGTATCCGCTTATGTCTTAGAAGCAGCGGCAAAAGACTGGCGTTGAGAAAACTGTAATACAACTACACCAATCCTGAATGAGTGTGCTTTTCAAACATCCGTTCAGGGTTGTTTTTCTATAAAGAGAAGAAATCATTTAAACTTTAAAGGGATAAAAACATCGAGTGGGACACTGACGTACGGTGCCCTGTTTTTATCAAAGATCCCGAATTTCACTGAACTGAATGATCAAGGAAGTGTGAGAAAACTGTGAAGTAATCATGAAGCAAGTGTGAAGCAAGAGGCTGTATGAAGATTGACTTCAAAAAGCAAAACATCAAAGTCATTGCCACTGCACCTGGTTCCTGGCACTTCCAAGTCAGTACTGCGAGCCAAGAACAATTCGCCATTGCAGTGACTGCCGCTTCGACGAATTTTTGGCAATCGGAAATTCGTGACAGCCAACAACGCCTCTTGGGATGCACCTGCGATCGCGCCCCTGAGAATGTTTTCGCCAAAGCGATCGCCCTGTTGCAAACATTCCTCACCGAGCCAGGTTTAACTGCTAATGCAGCCGCTTAAGATGACAGACTTAGGACAAGAGCAACGATAGTTCAGAATTTCAGCATCAATAACTTAGACTGCCGATTTAATTCAAATTTAATTTAGCTTGATTTAGCTCTCTGGCTCGCCGCATCTATTACCAGGAGCAGGGTCGCAGATTTTAAGATTTGGTTGAGATAGTGGAACAAATGGGGAACGGGATACGACTGATAGGCAGTTCCTCCAATTCATTCAGGGATGCGATCGCGCCACAATCATTGTTCAATAGCTAGGGGGGGTATTCCTCCTCTGCTGAAAACTTGATGTTTTTCATCGCTCCTGCTCACACCTTTCCCTAATCTCGACATGCAAACAGTTGTCAAGTTTCCCTGGCTTGTATCTGGTCTCGTTGGCTCACTTCTACTTTCAGCCCCCGCCCAAGCCGATGTTTTACAATCTTGGCGATTTGATGCGCGCCAAAATCAGCTAGAGATCAACACCGATGAAGGCGTGCAACCCACCGCTCAACTCATTGCCAATCCCACCCGCATCGTCATTGATCTGCCTGGAATTCGCCTCGGACGACCCAAAACCAGTCAAATGATTGGGGGAACTGTTCAAGCGGTGCGAACAGGCCAGTTTAATGCTCAGACCGCTCGATTAGTGGTAGAACTCGCACCAGGATATACGGTAGACCCACAGCAAGTACAGGTAAAAGGCAGTTCCTTCACCCGTTGGACGGTGCAGTTGCCTACGCCTCAGCCCACTACGGCGATCGCCAATCCACCCAGTAATGTGCCGCAAGCGATCGCCACCATCGCTCCACCCCCAGATACCTTCGGCGGTTTGGTTCCC
>DATNPE010000494.1:0-3590 GCA_036703355.1 Allocoleopsis sp.
TGGCGCTGCCATCGGTCAGCCTTTCATCACCAGCGACTTGGGAGACGCGACCCAAACCAATTTTGAGCTGTTCTACAATCTCTCGATTAACGAGCACCTGAGCGTGACCCCTACTTTCATGCTGGTGACCAACCCTAACAACAACGACAGCAATCCAGACATTTGGCAAGGCACATTGCGGACTGTGTTTTCGTTTTAGTCCACTCAACCAGCGATCGCCAAAATCCCTCGCAGCTTTGTCAGTAGAAGTTGTGTGGCGGAGTCAAGCAATAGGTGAGATGGCGTAGGGCGGGTTGTTATACTAAACGTCTGGGGACAAGCTTTTTCACAGGAATTCTTTTTAGAACATGCAGCCCACCGACTCTAGCAAATTCACCGACAAAGCCTGGGAAGCGATCGTGAAATCTCAGGAAGTGGCCCGTCGCTTCAAGCACCAACAGCTAGAGGTGGAGCATCTCGTCATTGCCCTCTTGCAGCAAGACAACGGGCTAGCACGCAAAGTGTTTGATCGAGCGGGTGTGGACTCGGATCGACTGCTTCTGCAATTAGAGGAATTCGCTCAACGACAACCCCGTGTCGTGGACGATGGGCAACTGTATCTAGGGCGTGGTCTGGATTTGCTGACCGATCGAGCTGAATCGACGCGTGAATCTTGGCAAGATGGTTTCATCTCGGTAGAGCACTTGCTGATGGGCTTTGCCGAAGATGAGCGCATCGGTCGGCGCTTGCTGAAAGCGCTCAATCTGGACGCCAAACAACTAGAAACTGTCATTAAAACAGTTCGGGGTAGCCAAAAAGTGACTGATCAAAGCCCTGAATCTCGCTACGGTGCCCTAGAAAAATACGGCCAAGACCTCACTGAACAAGCCAAATCAGGTAAGTTAGACCCTGTGATTGGTCGGGATGACGAGATTCGGCGGGTAATTCAGGTGCTATCGCGTCGTACCAAGAATAACCCTGTCTTGATCGGGGAACCGGGTGTCGGTAAAACGGCGATCGCGGAAGGTTTAGCCCAACGCATCGTCAACGGCGATGTCCCTGAGTCTCTGAAAAACCGCAAGCTGATTTCCCTCGATATGGGCAGCTTGATTGCAGGCGCAAAGTATCGCGGTGAATTTGAAGACCGTCTGCGAGCGGTATTACGCGAAGTCATAGAGTCCGACGGTCAAATTGTTCTCTTCATTGATGAACTCCATACCGTGGTAGGCACCGGAGCCAGCCAAGGCACAATGGACGCAGGGAATTTGCTCAAGCCGATGCTGGCGCGGGGAGAATTGCGCTGTATTGGGGCCACCACTTTAGACGAATATCGCAAGCACATCGAAAAAGACGCAGCCCTGGAACGACGCTTTCAGCAGGTTGTGGTCAATCAGCCCAGCGTTGAAGATACCATCTCAATTTTGCGGGGGCTCAAAGACCGCTACGAAACCCATCATGGTGGCGTCAAAATCACCGATGCCGCTTTAGTAGCTGCCGCAACTCTATCCGATCGCTACATTGCCGATCGCTTCCTACCAGACAAAGCCATTGACTTAGTAGACGAAGCCGCAGCCAAACTTCGAATGGAGATTACTTCTAAGCCTGTGGAGCTAGAAGCGATCGATCGCCGCTTGATGCAGCTAGAGATGGAAAAGCTCTCTCTAGAAAATGAAGGCCAACGCGCGATCGCCAGCGGTTATCGCACCTCCCGTGAGCGTCTGACTCGGATTGAGCAAGAGATCAAAGAGCTGAGTGAAAAGCAACAACAACTTTCGGGTCAGTGGCAAACCGAAAAAGAAGCTTTGGAAGCAATTAAAGCTTTGAAAATGGAGGAAGACCAACTCCGAGTCCAGATTGAGCAAGCAGAACGGGCCTATGACCTGAACAAAGCCGCTCAACTCAAGTATGGTCGCCTGGAATCTGTGCAACGCGATCGCGAAGCCAAAGAAGCCCAACTGCTCGAAATTCAATCTCGTGGCTCTGGCCTCTTGCGAGAGCAAGTCACCGAGGCTGATATTGCTGAGATTGTTGCCAAGTGGACTGGCATTCCAGTCAATCGCCTCTTGGAGTCGGAGCGACAAAAACTACTGCAATTGGAATCCTATCTGCACCAAAGGGTTGTGGGCCAAGATGAAGCGGTAGAATCAGTCGCCTCAGCAATTCGTCGTGCCAGGGCAGGCATGAAAGATCCAGGTCGTCCTATCGGCTCCTTCCTCTTCATGGGGCCAACTGGGGTGGGTAAAACTGAGTTGGCTCGTGCTTTAGCTCAAGCTTTGTTTGACACTGATGACGCTTTAGTCCGCTTAGACATGTCCGAGTACATGGAAAAGCACTCCGTTTCGCGCTTAGTCGGTGCGCCTCCAGGCTACGTCGGGTACGAGGAAGGTGGACAACTGTCCGAAGCTGTGCGCCGTCACCCCTACTCCTTAGTGTTGCTAGATGAAGTCGAAAAAGCACATCCTGATGTATTTAACATCTTGCTGCAAGTGCTAGATGACGGTCGGATTACCGATTCTCAAGGCAGAACCGTAGACTTCCGCAACACCGTGATTGTTATGACCAGCAACATTGGCAGCGATCACATTCTGGATGTCTCCGGTGACGACTCCAAGTACGAGGAAATGCGAACCAGAGTCCTGCAAGCCTTGCGATCGCACTTCCGCCCAGAATTCCTCAATCGCGTCGATGACATCATTCTCTTCCATCCACTCAACCTCAGCGAACTCCGTCAGATCGTCGGCATCCAAATCAAACGCATCCAAAAACTGCTGTCCGATCAGAAAATCACGCTGGAACTCACAGAAGCCGCCCAAAACTATATTGCTGATACAGGCTACGACCCTGTTTATGGGGCTCGTCCGCTTAAGCGTGCTATCCAGCGCGAACTCGAAAACCCGATCGCCAATAAATTGCTGGAAACCACCTTCACGGAGGGCGACACCATCATCATTGACTTAGCAAACAACGCTCTCACCTTTACCAAAAAAGAACTGGTATCTCCGGTTGAAGCTGAATTGCCAGCGTCTTATTCGGATCTAGCTCAACCCGCTAAAACCAAGTCTTAATTAGAAAGTCACGTATTCTGCCAATGGGATC
Organism: Allocoleopsis sp.; assembly: GCA_036703355.1. Taxonomy (GTDB): domain Bacteria; phylum Cyanobacteriota; class Cyanobacteriia; order FACHB-46; family FACHB-46; genus Trichocoleus. The sequence goes on from DATNPE010000494.1 coordinate 3,076, forward strand.
AGACACTCACTCTTACAGGTCATTGGCAGATTCTTTAGAGTTTGAGTTTGCGGATTTAGCGCGATCGCCAAATGGTAGCCCGCTTCATTCCAAGAGGCTCTTCTTGAGAGGTAGATTTGATCTAAAGTTTCAAAAGATTTACACGCTCTTCAAGAAAAATCAAACTAATTACTCGAATTTATATAGCAATCCTTTTTGATTCTTTAATGGGGTGCAGGGGTGAAACCCCTGCGTGGGGGCTGCGCCCCCACACCCCTTTTTACAATCCATTTAGGATTGCTATAGTGTAGCTTAAGCGTATATGTAACAGGACTTGGAAGGTTAGGAGTAGAGGGAGGGGAGCGTCGCAAGGTATCGTGAGGGTGCATCGCTAACGGAGCAGCGCATGATTCCTCTCATCGGGATACCTGCCACCATCGCCAACGGCATAAGAGCTTACCGAGATGTGTTTTGTCGGGACGCTGGATTTGAGCAGGTCAGTCGCTACATCAGTGGATTGCTGCTGAGTGAGAACA
>DATNPE010000495.1:0-4580 GCA_036703355.1 Allocoleopsis sp.
TACTCGCATTCTCAACTCCGGGCTGTTCGCCACTGCCAATGTCAGCAGCCGCAGCAATGCCACAGGTTTAGATGTTACCTATCAAGTCACGCCAGTGGTGGTGCGATCGCTGCAATTGGTAGGGGCCAAGGTCTTGACTCCGGCGATCGCTCAAGAACTATTTGCCACTCAGCTCGGCAATCAAGTTAGCCCTGCTGCCCTTAACCAAGGCGGACGCAAGATTAACGATTGGTACAAGCAGAACGGATACTCCTTGGCACGGGTGGTGGCCATTGAGCCGCAACAAAATGGTGTAGTCACCGTAGAAGTGGCTGAAGGCACAGTCGGCAAAATCAATTTCCTCTTTGTGAATGACAAAGGCGAAACCGTAGATGAGGAAGGCAAACCAATTCGTGGCAGAACCCAAGAATCTTTCTTGAGACGCGAAATTCAGTTACAGCCAGGCCAACCCTTCCGCGAAAATGTGGTGCGGCAAGATTTACAGCGTCTCTACCAATTGGGCTTGTTTGACAATGCGGAAATTACCTTAAATGGTGATTCTCGACAGGTTGATGTCACCTACAACCTCGTGGAGCGGCCACCCAGAGCGGTGAATGTGGGAGCTGGCTACAGCGAAGATAGCGGCATCTATGGCACCGTCAACTACCAAGACCAAAACATTGGCGGCGTGGGTCAAAGCGTCGGCGGCAATGTGCTCGTGGGTCGCCGAGATGTGCAGTTTGATGCCAACTTCAAGAGCCCTTATCGCGCTAGCCAACCGGACAAAATTGGCTATCAAGTCGATGCCTTCCGCAAACGCGGTCTCTCCTCTACTTTTAATGAAGATATTGGGCTACCCAACGGCGACAAAGTCCGGGAAGGCAAGTTTGGTGGTGGCGTTACCCTTCAAAGACCATTGGGAGAGTGGCAAGGCTCGGTGGGACTGAACTATACTCGTACCAGCATTCGGGATAGCGATGGCAACATTTCTCCTGTAGACCAATTTGGCAATCCGTTGTCCTTTAGTGGCACGGGGATTGATGACTTAACCACGGTTTCTTTTGGAGCGACGCGCGATCGCCGAAATAACCCCGTTAACCCCACCGACGGATCAGTGTTGACGCTCAGCACCGCGCAATCGATTCCTGTGGGACAGGGCAATATTCTCTCGAATCGGTTGCAAGCCAACTACACGCAATATGTGCCCACTCGGATCATCAACTCCAGCGAGAAAGAGCCAGAGGTCTTTGCTTTCAACCTGCAAGGTGGCACTACGATTGGCGATTTGCCTCCCTACAATGCCTTTAACTTAGGCGGTCCCAACACCGTGCGCGGTTACGGACAAGGGGAAGTGGCGACGGGTCGTAGCTATGTCTTGGCTTCTGCCGAATACCGCATTCCCATTTTGTCTTCGCCTGTGAGCGGTGTCCTGTTTGCGGACTTCGCGACCGACCTTGGCTCTGGCAAAACAGTACCCGGAGATCCAGCAGGAGTGCGGGAGAAGCCAGGGACTGGATTTGGCTACGGTGTGGGCGTGCGAGTTAAGTCACCCCTGGGCATCATCCGGGCTGACTATGGCATCAACGACCAAGGAGACGATCGCCTCCAGTTCGGCCTAGGACAGCGGTTCTAAGCTAGAGTGAACGAAAAGGGGTTGGCTGTTAGCAATTAGCTAACCCCTCCCCAAACCCTCTCCAAGGCGGAGAGGGGCTTTGCTGCTAACCGCTAAGTACATGGACACACTTCTCGGCAAAACCTTACAGGGTGGCAAATATACCCTAGAACAAGAACTAGGACGGGGTGGTTTTGGCATTACGTTCAAAGCCACTCATCACTATTTGGGGCAACCAGTGGTGATCAAAACCCTGAATGAAGCGATGCGCCAGCAACCCAACTACGCCGAGTTTGAGCGCAAGTTTCAAGATGAGGCGCGGCGATTGGCCTTATGTGTCCACCCCAATATTGTGCGGTTGAGCGACTTCTTTATTGAGGATGACCGCTCCTATATGGTGATGGACTACATCCCAGGCCCAACCCTAGAAGCAGTGGTTTTTCCCGATCATCCGTTGCCAGAGGCGATCGCGATTCACTACATCCGACAAATTGGCGAAGCGCTAAAAGTGGTGCACCGGAATGGCTTGCTGCACCGAGACATCAAACCGCAAAACATCATTCTGCGCCAAGGTACTCAAGAAGTGGTGCTGATTGATTTTGGCATCGCACGGGAGTTTACCCCTGGAGTCAGCCAAACCCACACCAGCATGATTTCGTCGGGTTATGCGCCGATTGAGCAATATGTTTCTCACGAAAAGCGCACCCCCGCCACCGATGTCTATGGCTTGGCAGCAACGCTGTATGCCTTACTAACCGCACAAATTCCGGTGGCTTCGATCTTGCGCGATCGCCAATCGATGCCCGCGCCGCGAGATCTACGGCCTGAACTCAGCCCAGCCATTAACCAGGCAGTGATGCGCGGCATGGCAGTAGAAGTCCGCTATCGTCCAGCCACGATCGATGAATGGTTAGCGATGCTACCAGCCGCAACGCCTGCAACTCCAACCACACCTATAGGCGTAACCCAAACCGTAGCAACCGTGGCAGTGGCTCCTCGAAACCGCGCAGTTTCGCCTCAACCCATTCCAGCAGGCGATGGTACGAATGCGGTGATTCCAGCGAGACGAACTGGAGTCCCAATGCCTCTGCTCTTGGGGGGTGTAGCGATCGCGACTATAGCTGCGGTAGCTCTCGGAACGGCGGTGCTGAAGTCTCGCCAACCTGCGACCGAAACTACGGTGACTTCGAGTGCCTCGCCAAGTCCAGAGGTGACACCGACACCCACTCCTGCACTGACTCCTTCGCCGACTCCTAGCGTCACGGTTTCTGAGTCTCCCGCACCAGAACCCTCACCGACCATTACGCCGACTCCCGTAATCGAGCCTTCTCCACCAATTAGTTTTGAGGAGCCACCCAACCCAACCCAGGATCAGCCAACCAACAGAAACGAGACGGGCGATCGCAGCTCCACCATTCCGACGAACCAACCCGTACGTGGAATTCCCACGGGCACGACTAGAAGCGAAGTAGAGCAATTATTGGGGCAACCCGCTAGTCTCCAAACAGGTTACTGGCCCAACACCCGCTCAGCTTTGTATGACTTGGGCAATGGCGTGAATCTTGGATACATCTACGATCGCGACTCGAATCGGGTACGACAAACGGAAGTGTCTTTTCCCCCGTCGGCTGATCGGTTGGTGATGCAGTCAGCGCTGAACGGTATGCTCGGTGGCAGATCCAGCGAGGAGATTGAAGCGGCATTACGGCAAGTGCGCGATCGCCAAACCAATCAATACTCGTTTGAGCGCAATGGTGTGAAGGGTGTGATCCAGCGAGACGATCGCGATCGGATTTACATCGGGGTGTGGGATGCAGATTTGCATTGAAGCGCTCGCTCAGGTATCTACTTCTGAGGTGTACGGTTCTGGGTTCTGCGATCGCGGTTTTTCTGAGTTCCAGACTTTTCGCGCCTAGGCCGAACCCAAGCAAATTTTGATTGACTTTTCAGAAGATCTGCTCAACGGTGAAGTAAATTAGCAGGCATGCACAGGCTGCAACGTAGCATGACATTACAACTCCCACATCAATCAGGTTTTCCCAGAGGTTGTGATGCTTTTTGACCATCTTGGCATTGGAGTAGACGACTTTGAAAAGAGTAAAGCTTTCTACAAGCAAGCACTTGCCCCACTCGGCTTGGAAATTTTGAGTGAGGGAGAAAATTGGGCAAAGGTAGGAAAGGCTGGTCAGGGACACCTTTGGTTCGGCACTTATCGTCCGAAGCCAGCTCCTATCCACATCGCCTTCATCGCAGAAAACCGGGAACAGGTGAATGCCTTTTACACTGCTGCGCTAGGGGCAGGTGGCAAAGATAACGGGGCTCCAGGGATACGAGAGCAGTATCACCCAAATTATTATGCCGCCTTTGTGATTGACCCCGATGGTCACAACATAGAAGCGGTCTGCCAACGCCCAGAAGCTACCCTAGAGTAATAGGCTCACCTCAGTTACCTAGACTATGAGTTTTACTTAAGCGATCGCCGACCTCTACAGCCTATCTTTCAGCTACATCCCTATTCGTCACACCCTCGGCATTAAAGCGCATCAAGCTGTCGTTTCAAATCCTCCAGTTCCGCATCAACTAATGCATTGCTAGAGAGACTGTTTGAGGGCAAGGGTCTTGTCAGATGTCGTAGTCTTGCTGGGTCTTGGACTTGTACTTGCTCAGTTGCTCTACTGCCTCACCTCTGAAATATAAAATTCCAAGTACATCAAAAACTCCTAATCCTTGCTCCTTCACTTGGTAGGAAATAGGTTTACCACTCACAACTAGACGCGCCCAGTGTTCACAATTCCAACCTTGAACCCCATACTTCCACTTGTTATGAAAAGCTGGAACGGATGCGATTAAGTTTTCAAGTATTTCATCTTTACTTAAATACGAAACTTGCATCGCATCTTTAAACTCATGACCAAGCTCATGCACTACAAGAGAGCCTGGATGATAAAGCTGCAATGCTTTGATAGGTCCCCAAGATATTGCGAAAGTA
>DATNPE010000496.1:0-5395 GCA_036703355.1 Allocoleopsis sp.
GTAGCAGCCGCTATAAGCAACGGTATCAAGCCGTCAAAGAACTATGGGGTAGCAGACTCAGGTTAAACACCCTCAAGCAACGGGTGGAACTGGATGGTGAGCCTTTGGATTTAGACTTCGTTCGTGCCGACTTGTGCATAACGCTTGATATCGACATTCCCAAGGAAGAGGCAGTTGAGATTGTTCTGACCATTGCCCGGGAGAATCAATACTGCCCGATCGTGGAATATCTAGAGCGAGTTGCAGCCGCCTATCCAAACCCCAATATTGATTTTGACAAGCTGGCTCCCTGGTTGCTAGGTACGTCCGACCGCCTATACAGCGCCTATCTCAAGCGTCACCTGATTGGCTCAGTCGCCAGAGCATTTAACCCAGGCTGCCAGATGGACACGGCGCTCATCCTACAAGGAGACCAGGGCGTTGGGAAGAGTTCGTTCTTCCGTACCTTGTATGGAGCTGAGTTTTTCGATGACACAATGGCTGAAGCCTCAGACAAAGATGAACTGATGAAACTGCATCAGCACTGGGCTGTTGAGTGGGCAGAGTTCGAGACTCAGTTGAGCCGCAAGGGATACTCAAAGCTTAAACAGTTCATGACTACCAAGGTCGATACCTACCGCGCCCCCTACGGTCGGACTCCTAAAACCTACCCCAGGCGAAGTATCCTAGTCGGCTCGACTAACGAGCTGGAATTTTTGAATGACCCTTCCGGTGACCGTCGTTACTGGGTGGTTCCGATCGGAGGTGAGATTGACTTGAGCCTTACCGAAGAACTTCGCGACCAAATTTGGGCGGCGGCTGTGGCAGCTTACCGAGCAGGTGAGCAGTGGTGGCTGACTCCAGGGGAGAAGCAATTAGCGGATGAAGCCAACAAACCCTTCCGAACCAGCGACACCTGGGAAGACTTTATCCTTACCTATGTTCAGGAACGGCAGTTTGTCACCATTGCTGAAGTCCTGGGGCAAGGCTTAAACATTGAATCCAGTAAGCAGGATAAAGGCAGCCAGATGAGAGCATCGGCAATCCTAAGGCGTCTGGGTTGGGACAAAGGAAAAGCTTGGATAAACGGAACTTGGAAACGGGGATGGGTAAACCCTGACCGATCCACCGATCCACCTTTTGATGGGGTGGATCGGGAATTTAACGAGGTGGATCGGTGCCAGGAATCCAATAAAATCAACGCTTCTAGCTACACCGATCCACCCGATCCACCTTTTAATCAACATTTGCCTGAGTCGTCCTCACTCATTATGGAGGTCACGGAAGCAAAAACAGAGAAAAGTTTAGTTGAAGGTGGATCGGGTGGATCGGAGAAATCGCCAGAAGCTTGTCAAATCGAGGTTTCACCCACCGATCCACCTTTAGCGGACGTGTCCGTTGGTCAATGGGTCAAAACTCATCACCCAGTTAGCGGCAAGGAGCAAGTGGTTCAGATAACCAAGTTGGCTAATCAGCACGGGCTGTATCTCTACAAAGATGAGAAAGGATTTTCAGGGACGTTATTCCGCAATCAGTTTGAACCACTCAGCAAAAATGAGGTCTGCCGATTGGGTCTGAAGTGACGCCTGTTGCGATTGCGTACACAAACAAATGCAGCTGTCAGTTGTCCCAGTTAAACACTAGCCTGTCCGGTATCCTAATGAGAGACGGGGCAGCGCAGGTTTGACGCGCCCTCAGCCTAAGAGGTTCATTTGGTACAGCGCGCCGCGATTTACTGTCGAGTCTCCACTGATGACCAGTCCTGTGAACGCCAGGAACGAGACTTACTGGAATTTGCCAACAGAGCCGGTTATGAGACTGTGGGCGTCTGGAAAGAAACCGCGTCGGGAGCCAAAGACAACAGACCAGAGCGAAAAAAGATTTTAGCGCTGGCACAGGCTCGGAAAATTGACGCGGTCTTGGTGACGGAGCTAAGCCGATGGGGTCGCAGCTTGACTGACCTGATCGGGACGGTAGAACTCCTTCAAAGTCGAAATGTTTCTCTGGTCGCTCAGACTGGGCTGACGTTTGACCTGACCACTGCTCAGGGCCGGTTGATTGCTTCCATCTTTGGTGCGATCGCAGAATTTGAAGCGGCCTTGACCAGGGAGAGAATCAAAAGCGGATTGGCTGCTGCTAGGGCACGAGGCAAAAAGTTAGGCCGTCAACCAGGGCTTACACCTAAAATCCAAAAGCTAACCCCCAAAGTGCTAAGGCTGGTTGAAAATCGATGCTCTTATCGCCAAATTGCTAGAGACCTCCGAATCAGCAAAACGACGGTTAGCGAAATCGTGAAGCGTCACAAGCTCTCCCAGAATGTTCGGAGTTAATGTTCGGAGCTTCCCAGCAAGGTTAAAAACGGAAGTTGACCCCCTTTCTTCAAAAACTTGAATACAAGTATTGATTTTCTAGATAGGGAATCGTAAGCTGATTAAAGTTGAATACAGGTTTATCGTGATGCCAGACAATTCTTCGCTTTTAGGTTGGCTTGACGGTTGGAGGGAAGTTCGCATTGTAGATCGGGATGACCTTATGGAGCTGCCTCCTTTGCCAGGGTTGTACTGCCTTTACGCCCTGGATGTTTTTTGCCTTTTTGATCGGGAGAAGTTTTTCTTGAAAAACTATCTCTACATTGGAGAAAGCCTAAATATACGAAACCGCTGGGTTTCGGGACATCAGAAATGGGATGTGGTAGAAGCTCTGATGGCTATACGAGCGGAGGTCTACATTTCGTATTGGGCAATTCCTTGCAGAAACAATCTGGATGTGCTCAAAAACACCCTAAGGGTGCTCGAAAGTTCGTTAATCAGGGTCAGGAGTCCTATCTTGAACCGTACTTCCCCTTCCCAACCACATTCAAGCGTCCTTGAGTTTGAGCTTCAAGAATCCTTGAAGCAAATGCAGCTAGAAACCTGAATACAGGTATTGGCAAGCTTTAAGAGGAAGAGATAGAGTAGAGTAAAGTCGAATACAGGTTTAATCACTCTATGCCTACCCCTAAAGGAGGGCGTGGTAAACAAGCGCCTTACAAGACTATTCAAGTGCGCTGCCCTGAACCAGTCAAACCTCTTGTAGCAGAGCTAATTCGCCAGTTCCACGAACGGGGAACCGCTAACTCGGTTGATAACCTGAATACAAGTTTAGAACAATCCCAAGTATTGGAGCTAAATCAGCAAATTGAAACACTCCGGGCACGATTAGAGGAAGTGAAGGCACAGCGAGATGAACTGGATAAACAAGTGAATCGGCTCACTGCTCAGGCTAGGGACATGGACTTGATGGTTCAAAACCAAGTTCTAGAGATAGCTGACCTCAAAAAAGCGATCGATTCCTCAGCATTACATAACGAGGTAGGTAATATAGATGCCTCTACCTTGTTTAACCAGCTCCGTCCGCTACTCTCCCGATTGAATGATCGGGAGAGGCGAGTCATTCAGCAGAAGCTAGAAGCCGTTCTTGTTGAGAAATAGCCAAGAGAATGAGAGGACATTGATTTATGATTGATTGCCACAACGGCTGGGGAGGCGCTCGACCCGGAGCTGGAAACCCAGAGTTCAAACCCAAATGGCGGCTAGGAAAAACTACTGTGATACGGGTGCCTGAAGCTATCGCCGCCGAAATCCTGGCTGTAGCACGTCAAATTGATGAGGGCGAACTTGATAAACAGAGCGGCTGTCTTCACCGCCAAAGCGTAACACAGCCAACACAGCCAAGCGAAGCGAACTTAAAAGAAGAAATAAGGCGGCTTCAAGCCGAGATTGATCGCCTGCAATCATCGACCAACTTGCCAGACCCAGTGGCTATCCTCAACCAATTGAAGATAGAGCGCAAGAAATCCAAGGCTGACCTCAAGGACGTGGAACTCATCATTGAGCTGATGCAGGCGATCGCCCTCTAGCTGGCACAAGGCTCAACCCCAGCTAAAACGGCTGAAAGTTGCTCCCAGTCTGACATAGCAAGGCTTATGTCCGTTCTAAGGAAGGTAGTACGTCTAGCCCTGACCGTTGGGACGCTGTCTCAACAGATACTCCCAGATGCGCCGAATCTCTGTTTGGTTGTCCCGGATGATGGCGCGATCGGCGTTGGCGTTCTCGATCGACTGGGTGACCAGCACTGCCAAGCGGTCAACCGTTGCCGTCAACCGGTCTATCCGTTCGTTAGACTGACGGTGCACTTCTTCAATTACGTCCATGACGGCTAGCACTCTCACGACAGCCGCGTCATCTACTTGCTTGAGCCGTTCCTCTAACGCCGCTAACCGTTCTTCAACGGTGTGACTTCCCTCGTTACCTGCCTCAGTCATGTCTAATCCTCTGGTAGTTCATCCAGCCCTAACACCTCAGTAAGAATCTGTCGCTCCTTTGGGCTGGGCTTCTGACCAAACGATAGTTCCTTGAGTCGCTGGTGCCCTAGCTTGCCACTGTTCATCAGGTCAAAGTAGTGCTGCCTGATCAGTTCCTTTAATGATGTAGGTTGTTCTCGCTGTGACTTCTGGATTGACTCAAGTTCAAGCTTCTGTAGGGGTTCACTGGCTATAGATTCCACCACTTCGCCCATTGTTTTGCCCATTCGTCCCGCCTGAGCTTTCAAGCGAGATTTGAAATCTTCTGAGACTAAAAGTCTTAACGGAACTCCGCTCTCCCCACGCTTCTTGTTTAGCTCAGGATTAAACTGCTCAATTAATGCAACCTCAATTTCGGTAAGCAAACTTGCATCGCTGCATTCAAGCCATGCAACCCTAACAGACTCTAGACTTGCCAATTGACTCCACCGATGATGCGCTACCCACCTTTGAGCAAGGTTGGCTGATCTGCCAATGTACAGAACGCGCTCACCCGCCAAAACAAAGTAAATTGCAGGGCAGCAAGGCAGACTGCGCCGATCTAGAAGAGGCAATGAAGGGAGCGTTAGCGGGTCGATAGTGCTTGTATTCATTTGACTCCCGCCCTCTCCACCTTGATTTGCTCAAGCCGCTCTTTGACCAGCACTCTGATTTTTGCTGACAGAGCTAATTCTGACCACGCTACGTCATCTCGGCAGGCTTCAATCTCCGCCCTTAAATCACTTACGTCAACTGAAATACGATCTTTCTGCGCCATGTCAGAATCAACTGTTCCATTTCCTTTCATATTTTATTCTGTTTGCCTTTTGTAACTGCTTTAGGGTTTTATGAATCTTTTTGCTTCTATTGCTTCTATCTGATTCTACTGCTATCTTTAGATGCAGGGTTACACTTCAGCCGTCAGACCAAAAACGTCACTTTGTGGCTCCGGTGGACGCAATCAGTCCGCTGTGGGGCGCACAAACCCCAGCACATTGTGGTTTTTTACTGCTTTTGCCGACTTTCAGTGACCTTCTGTGGCACGATTCCACCAAAAGTGACCGCTGATGGACGCAATCAGTCATCCCCTGACAG
>DATNPE010000497.1:0-9728 GCA_036703355.1 Allocoleopsis sp.
GCCGAAAAGAAGGAAGCAGCCGCAGCCACTTTAATCCAACGGCTGGAGAAGATTTTTCCGCAATTGGGGCAAGCGTTGGACTACCAAGAAGTTGGCACACCTCGCACTCACCGCCGCTTTCTAGGTCGTCAAGATGGCACCTATGGCCCCATCCCCAGCCGCAAACTGCTAGGACTTTTGGGTATGCCCTTTAATCGCACAGCTATTCCAGGGCTTTACTGTGTGGGGGATAGTACTTTTCCCGGTCAAGGCTTGAATGCGGTTGCTTTCTCTGGCTTTGCCTGTGCCCACCGGATTGCCGTCGATTTAAACTTCTGAAATCCTTGCTGAGTCGTGATTTCAGGTTTGGTCTAGCTCTCTCTCGACTTTTGATATAAAATCCTATCGTAAATCGCTGTCGCTGCCAGTGCTGCTGTCAGAGCCTGAGTTTGTCAGATCTAGATTCAGTATTGAGCAGAGGCGATCGCAGACCTCATGGGCTTGCAACCCGCGATCGCTACACCAGCCATTCGGAGAGGATTGAACACAATGGCATTTGAACTTCCCCCCCTACCTTACGACTACAACGCTCTAGAGCCTTATATCTCAGCGCGGACTCTAGAGTTTCACCACGACAAGCACCACGCAGGTTATGTAACTAACCTGAACAAGTTCACCCAAGACACGGAGCTGGCTGATAAGTCGCTTGAAGAAGTGATCAAAGCCACCTTCAAGAACCCCGACAAAGTGGGTGTGTTCAACAATGCTGCTCAAGTCTGGAACCACACCTTCTTTTGGCACAGCTTGAAGCCCAATGGTGGCGGTTCTCCCAGTGGAGCGCTGATGGACAAAATCAATGCTGACCTGGGTGGCTTCGATAAGTTTGTCGAAGAGTTCAAGAATGCTGCAACGACTCAGTTCGGGAGTGGTTGGGCTTGGCTAGCGCTCGATAACGGCACCCTCAAAGTCACCAAGACCTCCAATGCTGAGAACCCAATCGCTTACGGCCAAACTCCCCTCCTAACCTTGGATGTATGGGAGCACGCCTACTACCTCGACTACCAAAACCGTCGTCCTGACTTCATCCAAGCTTTCCTCGAGAATGTGGTGAACTGGGACTTTGTCTCTCAAAACTTGGCCGCAGCTGCTTAATCTATCTTTCTAGCAGTTGACTCACCAAAACAGTCACGCCTGAGTTCGTGGCTGTTTTTTATTGGGTCGTGTTTACGTAGCGTCAATCCTTACAATGTTAGAGAGCTTAAAAATTAATCATAAAAATTAGCGATGAATAGTGACGAGATTGCCCAGTATATTGAGGCAACAAATGGCATGGCTAAGCCTTGGCTACTGTTGCAACTACGATTGCAAAAACTGCAAGAGCGACGCGACACGATGCCTGCGGATGAATACGCCACTGAACTAGCTGACATTCACCAATCCTTGATGAATTTAGGAGAATGGTGGAAAGGGATCGAAGACGAAGTGTTTTAAGCGTGTTGGCTTACAACGCTCTGCTGTTGCTCTTCCGTTGATGCTGCTGCTGTTGCCTCAAGACCATGCCGAAAACTAAAAAGACCATTGTTGAGCTAAGCCTGACTGACCCTCAGTACTACATCAGTCGAGAACTGAGTTGGCTGGAATTTAATAATCGAGTTTTGCATGAAGCGTTTGATCCGCGCACTCCTTTATTGGAGCGTTGCAAGTTTATGGCAATTTTTTGCTCAAACTTGGACGAATATTTCATGGTGCGGATATCGGCATTGAAGCAGCAAGTGGAAGCGAAAGTGAGCCAACTCAGCTCCGATGGCCGCACTCCTCAAGAGCAGTTAGATGCGGTCAGCGATCGCCTCAGACCGATGGTGATCAAGCAGCATCGGCACTTTGAGCAAGCGCTGCGTCCCCAATTGGCCAATCAGGGCATTTACCTGCTCGACTACATGGACTTGAACCAAGAGCAGCGGATTTATTTGCAGCGCTACTTTGAGGAGCAAATCTTCCCTGTGCTCACGCCCCTAGCCGTGGACCCTAGCCACCCCTTCCCTTACATTTCCAATCTGAGCTTGAATTTGGCCGTGGTGATTCAAGATCCAGAAACAGAAGAAGAATATTTTGCCAGAGTTAAAGTCCCTAAAGTGTTGCCCCGCTTTCTCCAACTGCCGGAGGAGCTGTGTCTGCGCCATAAAGGTCAGTGCAGCACTTGGGCAGGTGTACCCCTAGAACAAGTCATTGCCCATAACCTGGAGTCTCTATTTCCAGGCATGAATATTCAGGAATATTATCCGTTTCGGATTACTCGCAATGCTGACTTAGAGCTAGAAGAAGACGAGGCCGACGATCTCATGCTGGCGATCGAGCAGGAGTTACGAAAACGGCGATTCGGTGGCTCGGTGGTGCGTCTAGAGATTCAATCTTCTACTCCTGCCGCAGTCCGAGAAATGTTGGTGCAGGAGATGTCACTGGCTGAAAGTGATGTCTACGAAGTGGAAGGAATGCTGGGGCTGAGCGATTTGATGTCCTTTTTGTCGCTCCCTCGCCCGGATCTGAAAGACGCGCCTTGGTCGCCTGTCACACCCGCTCGTTTGCGCCGCTTGAGCCAACCCGGAGGCGATCGCAATGGTGGTGAAGGAGAGGACGGCGAAGACTTCTTCAGCATTATTCGTAAACAGGACTTGATGGTACATCACCCGTACCAATCATTTTCGGGATCAGTGCAGCGCTTCATTACGCAAGCAGCCCATGATCCAGATGTGTTAGCGATCAAAATGACGCTCTATCGCACCACTGGAGACTCACCGATTCTAAATGCGCTGATTGCAGCCGCAGAAAACGGCAAGCAGGTCGCCGTTTTAGTCGAGCTAAAGGCCCGATTTGATGAAGAAAACAACATTAACTGGGCCCGTAAGCTAGAAAAAGTTGGCGTTCACGTCGTCTACGGTCTCGTGGGCCTAAAAACCCATACCAAAATTGCGTTGGTGGTGCGGCGAGAAGATAACCGCATTCGTCGCTATGTTCATATCGGTACTGGGAACTACAACCCTAAAACCGCACGCATCTATACCGATATTGGGTTGCTGAGCTGTCGTGACGAGCTAGGGGCAGATTTAACCGATTTGTTCAACTATTTAACCGGGTATTCCCGCCAACACTCCTATCGCAAGTTGTTGGTCGCTCCCGTTAATCTGCGCGATCGCATGTTGGTCTTGATCCATCGGGAGATCGAAAACTGCAAGAATGGCTTTTCCAGCCGCATCGTCGCCAAGATGAATGCCTTAGTCGATAAGCGAATCATTGTGGCTTTATACGAAGCGTCTCAAGCAGGCGTGCAAATTGATTTGATTATCCGAGGCATTTGTTGCTTGCGTCCTGGTGTAAAAGGCATCAGTGATAACATCCGTGTCATTAGCATTGTGGGACGTTTCTTAGAACACTCCCGTATCTTCTATTTCCACAATCGAGGCGAGGATGAAGTGTTTATTGGCAGTGCTGACTGGATGCCCCGCAACTTAGATCGGCGAGTCGAAGCGGTCGTCCCAGTCGAAGACCCCGATTCAAAAAAAGATTTGCAAGAAATTTTGGGAACCATGCTCTCGGACAATCGCCAAGCTTGGGAGTTGCAGCCCAATGGTCGCTACATTCAGCGTCGTCCTGCTGCTGAGTGCCCAGAGTTAAGCTCCCAAAAAACACTGATGGAAATGGCAGCCAGCCCCAGTCCCTAAGAGAATCGCCGGGATCGCTAGAAGGTGGTTTAGTAGACCCACACTTTGAGGGAGTTCTAAGTCAGAAGTTGCGATCGCTCGACTTAATCGAGAAAAAACTATCAAAACCAGCGTTTGACGTATTAGTTTTTACTGGAGTGATGGCAATTTTAGAATTGCTGACTCGTGAGATAATTCATACTGCTGATTCGCACCAATGGTAGAGGGATTTCAGTAGCCCGTACTACTAGACTAAAACTGTCAAACCAAAATATCTCTTACTTGACTGAGTGGTCATGTTATCCTGTATGCGCTCTGCCCTCCGTGTTCTTGTTGTCGATGATCACGAGTTGACTCGACTCAGCCTCAAGCTTGCTTTGCAAAATCAATCCAATATCGAACTAGTTGGTCTAGCGAGTAATGGCCAGGAAGCGGTTGAACTGGTCAAACGTCATCATCCAGATGTGATCATTATTGATCTACAAATGCCAGTTTTGGATGGTCTCAGCGCATCCACTCAAATTAAAAGTTTTGCGCCGAATATTCGCATCATTGCTTATTCTTCTGTCGATGATCCCCAGACAGAAGTCATGATTCAGACCGCGAATATCGATGCCTTCTGTAAAAAAGATGTAGCAACCCACGAACTCGTTGCTTTAGTCAAAGAGCTAGGGCAAGCTGCCAAAAACGCCAGTGCTTAGTTAATGTCAACCTCACTTGCCTAGAAGGTGAACCGTGGTGAGTTCTTCCAGGCAAGTGAGATCAGGACAGTGCGGTTTATTTATACATCTCCCGCTTCTGGAAAGGTGCGGTGGAACTCGTCGATCAAGTCATCCATTTCTTCCAGAGCTTGATTCACATCAATTCTGAGGGTGCCCAGATCAGGCTGTTCCAGCAATCTCAATAACGTTTCGCGCTTGCTCTTAATCAGCGTAATTCGCTCTTTAATGGTTTCAGCGTTCATCTTTTGTATCTTTATATTTACTTCTATTAAGTAAGATAAACTATCTTCGGCTGATGTTTCAGGCTCCCATCTTTTCTTAGAAACACTTTGGCGCTAAAGTCTTCAGACTTTAATATTTCTTCTGAATTATCAGCAGGATGCATACTACCTGCCTCACTCCCAGGGTAGACTAATGCAAAAATGGTGGGCGCTTGCTATCTGCCGTCTTAGTCCGCATTACCTCAGTAATAAAGCGCTTGAGTGCTTTCTCGCGATTTTTCATAAAAGCTGCCCAAAACCCTGGTTGAAATTCATCCATGGTTTTAGCTAAAGCCCAGACATCTACAGCCAGGATATTGTAAAGGGTTTCGTCTTCTCGCTTGAGCGAATCAATTTGCTCTAATAATTTGGTTTTCGTCGGGGGTAGCTGCTTTTCGTCTTTGATCATGGCGCGGACCTACCTAGAACAGTGAAGAGAAACTAAAGGACAGGCGGAAAGCGTGGGCACTGGTGTGGTTGACGTAGCAATCACGACCCCACAAGAGGCTATCTGGAGTGGGCGATCGCGCCTAGGCACTTCCAGCATATCCTGCAATTGCTGAAGCACTCACCTTGCTAAACACAATTTTCAGGCTCCACTTTCGGGAAGAAAACTGGCCGCTTTCGAGAAAACTTTTTGGGTCTAGAGTCCGCCAAACTTCCGATAAAGGTTAATGATATAAATGTTGACTTCGCACATAGCTTAATTCATTTGACAATCAATATGTTACGTCAAACTTCTTTGGGAACGCTGGGATTGGGAGTGGGCACTGCCCTAACCGTGATTGGATTTGTTGCCTACTTCTCGAACAATGCCACCTTAAATCTAGTGGGATTCTTTTACGGCATTCCGCTGCTCCTAGGAGGATTGGCGCTTAAAGCCGCAGAACTCAAGCCAGTCCAATTTACGCAACCTACCCCGCCCGAAATCATTGAGTTGCGAGAACAACAGGCCACGACTACCCAAAATCAGATTCGCAAAGATGTCACCCGCTATCGTTACGGTCAGTCGGCTCATCTAGACACTTCTCTCAGCCATTTGGGCCTCAGCCCCACGAATGAAGAACGGCCAGAGCTGAGCGGCATTCGCGAAACCAAAATTGATGATGCTTATGCCTTGGTTTTGGAGTTTAATTCGCCGTTGATCCCGCTAGAAGTTTGGCAGCAAAAACAAGCCAAAATAGCCAGCTTTTTTGGTCCTGGGATTCGAGTACAGCTCACCCAACCCGCAGCCCAACAAGTAGAAGTGGCGCTGATTACTGCGCCTGTGGCTGCAACGACGGCTGCAAGCTGAGTTGTATAACTTCTATGTTTCTTTTTCTAGCCTAACTGCGTACCACTGGAGAAAGTTACCAGGCCCCATATCGAGTTCACAGGAAGTATCTAGCAGATATTGGGCCTGGGCTGGGATAGAACTAATTTTCTGCAAATCTTGAGGCAAGTCGTCTTGCCGTTGCGCCAAGAGGGTTTCAAGTTTGGTGAGTAGCTCAGCAGCCGTGAAAAATTGTTCTGGTTGGTTGGCTTCTAAAACCACAAAATGGTCTTGCCTGTACATCAGTGGGTCGGGCATAGGCTTGCTAGGATCAAAGTTGTAGCTTTCTGAGCAGCTTTCTGGGCGATCGCGCTCATACTGTTATCCTAACAACGCTGTGATCGTCTTCCTCCTTTATGATTCGCTCTGCTTGCCTCATTTTTAATCCCATTGCTGGTCAAAGTGATCCAGAGCAAGACCTGGCTAAGATCCGGAGCTTGCTAGAGCCAGAGATGGACTTAGAGATTCTTTCGACGACGGAAGCTGTTGATGCCGATCAACTCGCTTATGTGGCGGTGCAGCGAGGCGTAGAAGCCTTGATTGCCTCTGGTGGAGACGGCACTTTATCCGCAACAGCCGCAGCGCTGGTTGGCACAGAGATTCCGCTGGGTGTGATTTCGCGAGGAACCGCTAACGCTTTTGCCAATGCCCTCGGCATCCCAGATACCATCGAGGCTGCTTGCGCCACCATTTTGGCAGGAGGCACCAAAAAAGTGGATGCTGCTTACTGCAATGGCAAGCCCATGATCTTGCTAGCTGGGGTGGGTTTTGAGGCCGAGACGGTGGAGCAAGCAGATCGCACAGCTAAAAATCGCTTGGGGATGCTGGCGTACATCCTGGCAGGGGTCAAACAACTGGGGCAACTGCCCTCCTTTGACGCTGAAATTGAAACAGATGACCAAATTATTCGGGTTTCTGCTTCGGCAATTACGATCGCTAATGCTGCTCCAGCGACTTCGATTTTGGCTCAGGGGCCAGCGGGGGTAATTTTTGATGATGGTCTGCTCGATTTAACGGTCGTAGCTCCCCGGAATGTGGCAGGGGCGATCGCTGCTTCCTATCACCTATTGCAGTCTGCCTTGACGGGTAACGCGACCGAGCGAGATGACATTGGCTATCTGCGAGCGAAGCGTCTGAAAGTTTCAACAGAGCCACCCCAAAAAGTAGTTTTAGACGGGGAACTAATTGGCACAACTCCCATCGAAGTAGAGTGTGTCTCTCAAGGATTAACCATTTTTGCGCCTACTACCACTGAAACTGCTCCCGAAGAAAAGCTTGAGGGCTTACCCAACTTGGTGGTGGTTCCTAAGTCCCAGGAAGAGCAGCAGGACGGCGAATAGTACCAATTGATTTCGGTAATTACACCAGCTATTTTGGGCTTGACTAATTAAGTTTTAATCTACGTTCAACAAATATCCGGAAGCTGAAAAAGCCGTTAGGATATATGAGTTTTTTGAATTGAAGTATTTGATGTAAGTTATCTGGAATCTCATTTGATCAGCTAATTGTTTAAGCTTTCTGTGACAGTTAAAGAAGCGGCTACCGTAGTCCACAGGAATTAATTTCATAAACTAAAGTAGAAATCCCAGCCCGAAATTGAGTGAGCCATTATCTAGAAGCTATAGGTAATGGTTTTCAGCTTTTTAGGGAGAAAATTTTCGCGCTGCGCGTCTTTATTAGGTAGTTGAAATGCGTCAGTTGCTTCCTGGAAAAACTTTTATATGAGTCAAATTTTTCTGGAACTTTCCAAGCAACTGCTTCGACTATTAGTTCAGGAACACAAACATTAAATTCACCCTTTGAGGGAACCAAGATGAAACTCTCTCTGAAATCTGTTGCTGCTTTTTCTGCTCTATCTGTCATTGCGATCGCGCCTCTACTTTCTGCTGGCTCCGCTTCTGCTCAACCGAAAGGTTTCAGAGACCACTATGTGGGTGCAGGGGTCGCTGCGGGTGTCACCAACGGTGGCCAAAACAATGATGCTGCAACCTTTGACGGTACCATTGACGCTCGCTTCGCTCTACCCAAAGCGCCTCTCTCCTTGCGCGGTTCGGTCGTTTACAGCGATGACACCAGCGCCATCATTCCGATGGTTACCTACGATAAAGGAATCACCAAGAATACCCAAGTTTACGGTGGTGTTGGCTACTCCTTTGTAGAAGAAAACGGTCAACCTACTGCGGTAGGCAACGATGACTCGGTTGTATTGACTGCTGGTGTTGAATCCAAAGTCACCAAGGATGTGATCGTTTACGGCAACACCAAGTGGGGCATTAATGCTTATCAAAATGGCCCCGCAGATTCTCTAACTTTCAGTGCAGGTGCGGGTCTCCGTTTCTAAACTGGCTTGAAAAATTTAATGCCGAAATGCCTTCAATGATAGTGCCGAGTTGTAGCCATTCACCTGCTAGTTTTTGACAATTAGCCTTGATGAATTCCTTCATCAACTCAACAGCAGCTAAGCAAGACTGAATAGTCATTCAACTCAACTTTGATTGGCTCCTAACTTTAGAGTTGGGAGCTTTTTTTTTGAATAAATTTAGTGCTGTTGGTTAGCTATTCTTTTAACGGCATGACTGCTGTTTCCACAGCAAGCACAGTCAGCAGTTTAAGTTAAGTACTGGATGAGATGCAGTTGAAGCAACTTCGGCTGTAGATTGAATCAAAAAATTATCTAGCGTTAAACTGGGATTCGCTTGGTTTAGCGTTACCTTTTCCCGCAGTTGGCTAGAATTTCATGCAAAATTCCTGACAAGCAGGTAGACCTGCCAAATGCAGTGATAAAATGTATAGATTGACCGCAATTCCGGGCGGATTACCGGGAATCACAAGCTTCGCACTACTGAGGCTCTGAATCCAAATCTAAAGTCTTGTGGTTCAGACCTGACTTTGACTACAACACTCGGTTGTACTCCAAGCCTCTGACTACTTCTAATTCGTACTGCAACTCCGATGGTTAAAACTCCGACTCCGACTCCCGTGGTTCGCAAGCCTTCTAAGGTGGAAGGCATTAAGGAACGTAGCCAATTTTTACGTGAGCCTGTTGCAAGTGAGCTGCTACTAGATACCAACAGTTTCACAGAAGACGCGATTCAAATTCTCAAGTTTCATGGTTCCTATCAGCAGGACAATCGGGACAACCGGGTGAAGGGGCAGGAGAAAGATTACCAGTTCATGCTGCGGACTCGGAGTCCCGGCGGCTTTATTCCCCCTCAGCTTTACCTGACTTTAGATCAATTGTCAGAAACCTATGGCAATGGAACGCTACGAGCGACTACGCGCCAAGGCTTTCAAGTTCACGGCATTCTGAAGAAGAATCTGCGAGCGGCGATCGCAGCGATTATCAAAAGCATGGGTTCCACACTGGGTGCTTGTGGTGACCTGAACCGCAACGTCATGTCTCCCCCTGCGCCTTGCAAAAATCGGCCTGAGTACAACTACGCTCGTGAGTACGCCAACAATATTGCCGACCTGCTAGCGCCTCAAACGGGAGCCTACTACGAGATTTGGCTGGATGGCGAAAAATTTGTCAGTGCTGAGGAGCATCCAGACGTTAAAGCGGCCCGCCAGCGCAACGGTAACGGCACGAACTTTGAGGAAGGTGAGGAGCCGATCTATGGCACTCACTACATGCCCCGCAAATTCAAGATTGCAGTCACGATCCCCGGTGACAACTCAATTGATTTATATTCCCAAGACTTAAGCTTGGTGGTGATTACCAATGCTCAAGGAGAACTAGAAGGGTTCAATGTCCTGGCGG
>DATNPE010000498.1:0-5240 GCA_036703355.1 Allocoleopsis sp.
CAAAGTGAGGCCAAATTAAATCGCATAGTTTCTGGATCTCTAACTGTGCATCATTTTTTGCTCGAAGGTCGAGAACATGCATCAGCGATCGCACGTTAGCTGACATCACCCAATGCTGCCGCACATCAAAGGGAATCAAGCTGCGGGCATGTTCTTCCGAGAAGCCTTGATCGATCCGTAGTTTGTAGCGTTCGCAACCTGCAAAGCACCACTCCAGATCTTGCTTTCTCAGTTCTTCGTTGTATTCGTAGCGCTTACCTTGGCGATCGGTGTAAAACCCAACTGGACGTAGATAGAAGACATCCTCGACATCTCGTTTCCCTTCTACGACATCAATGATGCGCTGGCCCGTATAGCGGAAGGAGTTGTGTACGACCACACCATTTGCGACAAAGTTATGCCAACGGCCCGCTACCTCTATGTCGTAGGTTTGCTGCCGTCCCAGATATTTCACCTGTACGACTTTCATGGGATGAGCTTTCAACTTCCGCCCCTGAGGTTTTGGCTTAGGAGGTAATTCTGTAATAGGCAAGAAGTTCTGAGCGAACTCTAGCTCTAAACCTTGGCTATGAATGACTTGGTGACAAGGAATGCAAACTGTCACTAAATTGTCAAAGTTGTAGGCTTGTTCGGGATGGGAGTAAACAGGCAGTAAATGATGAGCGTGAAGCTGACCTCCTCGTTCACCACAGCGCTGACAAATATAGTTAAACTTTTCATGAACTTGTGGAGCAGTGGTTCGAGTCCAAGCTCCAATTGCTACTCGCTCCTGAGTTACACCTCCCTTCCAGAAGTTACTCTGGGCACCCCGCCGAGTCAATTGTTGCGATCGCAAGCGACGTTGTTGGCGCTGTTCTGGAGTTAGTTGTAAGCGATAAGCCCCTCGCAGCCCTCGGTTCCAAGGGTTGGGAGTACCTGATTTAGCTTTGTTCAAGCTGAGACCGTGCAGATAAACCCATTTCTTAACTGCTTCAATAGAGCAGCCTACTTGCTGTGCCATCTGGCGAGCTGTTAGCCCAGCAGATAACTGTTCTTGCAGCCAAAGGCGATCGCGGTAGAGTCCTTCGCCGACGACAACGCCATTCGTCATCAAAAGACAATCTTGCTTGAAAGACAAGACTTCACCATCAGCATTGGTTAGAAGTTGCAGTGCTTCTCCCATACGACTCCAACCCTGAGCTGTAAATAATTGGTGGTTTTCGGTGCAGTCTAGGGTGCGACCGTCTTCGAGGGTGAGGCGATAGACAGGCTGAATCCCTTGATTGAAAATATCCTGGATGTGGCTGGTCTCGAAAATGCCTGTTTCTTCATTCAAGACTCGCAATGGCATTTTCTTCAGGCGATTTTTGCAATCTTGGCGATACTCTCCAGGTGGTTCACCGTTACGCCCTCGAACATTCCTGGTCCTGATGGCTTTTTCGCCGTTAGTCCAGAGGTCATAGAGTTCAGAAATTTTAATTTTGCGGAGGCTTCCCGATGCTTGGACGAAAGTAACTTCCGTATCTCCAGCAAGACATTGCACATCAAAGCTCACGCCGACCCTGTGAGTACGGATTTGCTGCATGGTGGAGTGGGGGAACCAGCCGCAGTTGAGGATAATTTGTGGGTGTTCTAGGGGGCCGTAGTGACCTCGATTTCCAGCGAGTAAGTTTTTGACGATGAGTTCGCCACATTTGGCTTCATCAGGCCAGCGATCGCGCTCTGCGTAAACCCAGGCTTCGCTGTAGTCCTGGTGCATGGCTAAATAAATCGCCTGTTGGGGATTTGAGGTTGCCCTCAGGACTTCAACCTGGAATCTCTGCATGTCCGCCCATCTCTAAAAATCACGGGAACTGATCATACTGCTTTTCTGACTTCCTGATCGCTCCCTTGATTGCGCCAAGAAATTGGCAAGAATGCAATATTGCGGTTGAATTCAGCGAAAATTGAATCATTCCTGGCAGACTTGCTGCCGAAACAATTTC
Source organism: Allocoleopsis sp. (assembly GCA_036703355.1). Taxonomy (GTDB): domain Bacteria; phylum Cyanobacteriota; class Cyanobacteriia; order FACHB-46; family FACHB-46; genus Trichocoleus. The sequence continues at coordinate 1,965 of DATNPE010000498.1, forward strand.
TTCAGCCTGGAAGGTCAATGACAATCACAATTTCACTCAAGCCTGAACATTTCAACAACTTAGATGTATCGCCCGTGCAAACTGTGATTGAGAAGTTAATTCGAGAGGGGGCGATGGCGGCTTCAGAACAGAAGATCACCTTTGCGATCGATTATCCGCGTGAGCCTGAAGATCCGAGAGAGTTACCTGAAATCCCTGAGATTCGTCTGTGGTTTGTACGCCTTGATGCCGCTTATCCTTGGCTGCCCTTCTTGCTCGATTGGAAAGCGGGAGAACTGGCTCGTTATACCGCCATGCAAGTGCCGCACCAATTTCATCGAGTTGAGGGAATTCAGTACAACCCAGAGGCATTGGAGTTGTTTGTGATGAAAAAAGTGTTCGTCTTGGCGGATTGGCTGAAGCAGTACGGCATCCCCAGCAAAGCCCGCGTCAAATCAATGGCTCAGATGTTTGGGTATGAGCTAGATGACGAATTTTTTAATCTAGTAGCCGTGTAGCCTGTGTTAGGCACAGCCGTAACGCACGAAACCAATTACATAATGCCCAACCTCTCAACTCACCCGTGACAAAATCCAGTCAACCGCAGCAGGGAGATCGGCAGCAACGTAGTCCGGGTGGGTGTGGTGTTGGTAGTCGCCAATTAAGACGCGATCGCCAAACCCAGTCTGGACGAGAATGCCCGTACAGCCCGCATTATGGGCCATATCAATATCCGTCGCCTTATCCCCGACCATAAAACTACGGCTAATGTCGAGGTCATGCTCCCAAGCTGCTGCGACCAACATGCCTGTATTGGGCTTGCGCCAGGTGCTCCAGCTTGCTAGCTCAGGATGGATGCCGCCTTCTGGGGGACTTAATGTGGGGCAGAAGTACAGCGCATCTAAATGGGCCTGGGCTTCTTGCTGCAAGAGAGTGCAAAGCCGTTGGTGCAAAGCCTCAACATGGCTGATGGGGTAGTAGTTGCGGGCTGGCCCGGATTGGTTGGATACCAAGCAGCAAAACAAGCCTTGGTCATTCAACCGCCGTACTGCCTGGGCTGCACCTTGGACCAAATGCAAATCTTCAATATTGAAGATGTAGCCAGCCTCAACATTCAGAACTCCGTCACGGTCCAAGAAAACCGCAGCCCTACCTCCAACCTCCCCCATCTCTACAGCCCTAGCCTTGCTGAAATGAAAAGTTGATGAGATTCAGTATGGATTTCATCCCTCATCTCTCATCCTGTTTAACCGCCCCAAACCTTCTTGAGGACCGTTTCTGGAGAAATGTCTGCCATCTTGCCAGTAGGAGATTTGATGCCCACGAAGCGAGTTTCTCCCGAACCATTGGTTGGAGGGAGGAGTTGGTCCGGGTCGGTCGGCCCAAACAAGGCTAGCGTGAAGGTTTTGACGGCAACTGCGAGATGCATCGGGGCACTGTCAGTGCAAAGCATCAAATTGGCCCCCGCAATCATGGCTGCAAGTTTGCCAACGTCGCCTGGTTTGGTCACTTTCACATCTGAGGCTGCTTGCTGAAGCTCAGTGACAAATTCCGCATCATCTGGGCCTTGCACTACCACAATGGGGAGATTGGGCTGCCGCTTGCGAAAATCTTGAATAATTTTTTGCCAGTTTTGTACCGGATAAATTTTATCGATACCTTTGGTTTTAGAGAGTTTGCTCGATCCGCCGTGGATCAGGACATAGCCACTCTCTTGAATGCCCAAGCGTTTTTGCTCTGCTTCGGCCCATTCAATATCTTTTTTAGGAACGTTGATGGTGATTTCGGAGGGGGCACCAGAGATACCCAGACCTTGCAGCAGATCGTGGTACATCTGAGCCGCATATTGTTCTTGCTTCAGTGGCACTGCGTTGGTCAAGAAACCTGCGCCCGCCGCAGCATAGCCCACCCGTGTCGGAATGCCAGTCAGCCAGAGCAACAGCCCGATCGCCCAACGCTGGCCTAGAGACAAGGCAATGTCATACTCGCGATCGCGAATCACACCGAGCAGGTTGCCCCAGTCGGCCAAACTATTGTTTTGTTTGAAATCGAAAGGAATGATGTCGTGGACAGACTTACACACTCTGTAAGCATCTTTGGCACGCGGTTCCACAACAATATCAATCTGGGCATCGGGGTATGCCCGTTTTAGGTCATCTAGGGTCGGGAAGAACAGAAGTTGATCGCCGATCCCGCCAGGAACAAGGGCCAGTACTCGCATTATTAGAAGAGTTTAAGTTGACTGACGCTCCCTATTTTAGGTGAAGATATACCTAGCAAAACAATCATTCCTAACTAGTCAATCTTGTGTACTTATTAATTCCAGCCGCCGGAATGGGTCGTCGCATGGGTAGCGGTCGCAATAAATTGTTGCTGACCCTCCTCGAAAAACCTTTGCTCGCTTGGACCTTGCTGGCGGCGGAAGCGTCTCGTCACATCCAATGGATCGGCATTATGGGCCAGCCAGAAGATTGGCCTGACTTCAAAGAAATTATTGCTAGCGTCTCCCTCACGAAGCCTGTAGAACTGATCCAAGGGGGCTCGACGCGCCAAGAATCGGTGTATAACGGTCTGCAAGCCTTACCTCCAGATGCCGATCACGTCTTGATTCATGATGGTGCCCGTTGCTTAGCGACTCCAGAACTACTCGATCGCTGTGCTGAAGCGCTGTTGGAGTGCTCCGGGTTGATTGCTGCTATCCCCGTCAAAGACACGATCAAAATGGTGGAGCCGCAAACTCACTGGATCAACAGCACTCCCGATCGCCAATTTTTGTGGGCCGCTCAAACTCCGCAAGGCTTTGATGTCGCGCAATTGAAGCAATGTCACGAGACGGGGCGATCGCAAGGGTGGGAAGTCACGGATGATGCTGCTTTATTTGAAAAGTGTAATTTGCCTGTGCGGATTGTGCCTGGAGAAGAAACCAATTTGAAGGTGACAACTCCGGTGGATTTGGCGATCGCAGAGTTTATTTTGCGCCAACGCCTAGACTCCTCGATCCCCAGTTAGGGAGTATGCCTTTACTTGCAGAAAGCCAAGTGCCTACAATAGCGCCAACCTGAAGGAGTGAGGAATGCTGTGATGGGTAAGAGACTGGCAGGTAAAGTGGCTGTCGTGACAGGTGGCTCTAAAGGTCTGGGGCAAGCCTTCGCCAAACGACTGGCCGAAGATGGAGCGGATGTCGCGATCGCGGCTACCTCCCTCGCCACCGAGACCGAAGCCATCGTGAAAGCGACAGGACAACGGGCGATTGCGCAAATTTGTGACGTTACTGATCCTGAATCTGTGGCTGAGTTT
>DATNPE010000499.1:0-4270 GCA_036703355.1 Allocoleopsis sp.
CATTAGTACCTCGGCAGCTACGCGGGCGCTATTTTGGTTTTCGTAACAGCACCTTTAGCTTGACGGGCTTGGTAGCAATTCCATTGCTGGGGCTGGCCGTATCCCGATTTCCCGGTGGCAGTATTCAGGGCTTTGGGGTGCTGATGCTGGTGGGGATTGTGGCAGGGCTGATCAGCTTAGGTTGCCAATCGGGAATGACGGATGTCAATCCCCAAGCTCGCTTGACTACTCCAACGAAATCAGAATCTACGGCTGAGACCAACCCAGCCCTCCCTGCCTCGGAAGCGGCCCACATCAGTATGCTGAAGCATCCTCACTTTTTGATGTATCTGCTCTACTTTGGGCTGTGGGCCTTTGGCGTCAATCTCTGCAATCCTTTCTTCAATCTTTATCTGCTGGATAACTTGTCTATAGATGTCAGTTGGGTGACGCTCTACAACGGTTTGGCAGCAGGTGCAACCTTACTGATGCTGGTGCTTTGGGGTAAATTAGCCGATCGCATTGGTAATCGTCCGATTCTCTTGCTGGATGGGTTGTTGGTAGCCATTATTCCCTTGCTCTGGCTGGGGACAGGTCACAACTCAATTTCTCTCTGGTTTTGGTTTCCCTTTCTACATCTACTAGGGGGTGGTGCAGGAGCCGCGATCGACCTCTGCATTAATAATTTGCAGTTAGCGATCGCCCCGGTACGGCATCACACCACCTATTTTGCCATCACTGCCGCGATCGGTGGTGTGTGTGGCGCAGTAGGCGCAATGGTGGGTGGTTGGCTAGCTGAAGCGGCAGGCTCCAACGGCATTACAGAATTGTTTGTGGTCTCTAGTGGCCTGCGCTTAGCAGCATTACTACCGTTGTTCTGGCTCCAAGAACCCCAAAGCCGCTCTCTCAATCATGTCCTGCAAGGGCTGAAGCAACAAGCTGACTATTGGTTTCTAGGCATCAAGCCAGTCGAGCTACAAGTTGGTCCTAAGTAAACTCAGGGAAGGGGCTGGGGGTTAAGTTGCAGAGTTGTGCTGCATGAGAAGATGAGGCTACAAAGTTCCATCAACGCTTCTCAGTCATGACTCAGGTTGTAATTGTTGGGGCTGGTCCTGCGGGCGCAGCACTAGCTCTGCTTCTAGAGCAGCGGGGCATCTCCGTGAAACTGGTAGAAGCTGCCCGCACGTTTCGTCGCTCTTTTCGGGGAGAGGGGCTGATGCCCAGCGGACTAGATGCCCTAGAGCAAATGGGCTTATCTGCGGTGCTCGATCGCCTTCCTCATCGCGCTTTAGATGCCTGGGAATTCTGGCTCAACCAGCGACTTCTATTTCGAGTGGCGGAACCGATTGAACTGGGTGGCAAACCTTGTACCCTGGTTTCACAAACGGCTTTGCTAGAAGCAATCATTGAACAAGCAAAAACTCATCCGAGCTTTGAGCTGGTGCAAGGTACTCCGGTGCAAGATTTGTTGTGGCAGGGAGAACGGGTCGCAGGAATCAAGCTCAGTGATGGTCGTGAACTCGCAGCCGACTTAGTGATTGGCACCGATGGCCGCAATTCGGTGGTGCGTCAGAAAGCAGGTTTGACCTTAGAACAGCAGTCTCAGAGTTTTGACATCCTCTGGTTCAAGCTCGCCGACCATCCCCGGTTTGAGGCAGAGAATGTCTTTTACTCAATTTTGCAAGATCGTAATGCCTTGGGATTGTTCCGCAGTTCTGAAGGTGAGCTTCAGGTGGGCTGGGCGCTGCGCCAGTCGGAGCAGGCTGACTGGAGACAGATCAATTGGCCTGAGCAACTCGCCGCTACGTCCCCGGATTGGCTGGCTGAGCATTTCCGCCAAAATGCCAACACACTAGAAGGACCCATCCTGCTGTCAGTGGTGGTAGGACGCTGCCCCCGGTGGTCTATCCCCGGATTGTTGCTTCTAGGAGATGCGGCTCATCCCATGTCCCCGATTCGCGCTCAAGGGATCAATATGGCTTTGCGAGATGTCATTGTCACAGCCAACCGTCTCGTGCCTTTACTCCGTGAAAAAGCAGAACCGACGGCGATCGCTGCGGTGCTACCTAAGATTCAAGCTGAGCGCGAACCAGAAATTATCCGAGTACAGCAACTCCAACGCCAGGAAGCCGCCCAGGCCGATCTCTTAGAGCACAGTGCCTTTTTCCGTTGGGGAGCCAGCCAGTTCGCGCCGTTGCTCGGTCCTGTCGTGCGATTCTCTTGGGTGCAACGCCAATACCAATTGCGCCAAGGAGTCGCCCCGATCCAATTGCTGGTTTAATCCGTGATGAGTGGGGTTTGGCTCCGTAAGCATCACCCAACGCGCAGAAGTGATTAGCCCGATCGGATGAACTAGAACGAATTGGCTAGGGAAAATACGGAATTAACCAACGAAGGGCTGAATCCTGTTAAAGTCCAGACGGCATCAGGCGTTTCAGTCTTGCCGGAGGACAAATGGTTTCACGCTTCTGGGTTTGTCATTCGGTAAAACTAGAAGCCCTAGCATCTACCCTGTCAATCAATTTACCGACCCTGAAAATTGGAAAGTCACAACGCTGCATGAATGGAACCGCGAGTCGTCAACACGGCATGGGCTGGGTACGCGATTATCCAGATCACCGCGACCTCAAGTTGACCAGTCAAACCATCCGCCCGATGCTGGAAACAGTGATGGGGCAGTCGATCGAGCTAATTGAGAAAAAACAATTCAAAAAGTTAGATCTGCCCGCTTTTGTCGATCTTCGTTCCGGGTTTTCTCCGGTGGAAGATCAAGGCAAAATTGAGTCCTGCACAGCCCACGTCGTGACGGCGATCGCAGAGTATTTGGAGCAAAAAGCTTTTGACGAATACAGCCATCGCTCCCGCTTGTTTCTCTATAAAGCCACCAAAAACTTATTGCGAGTCCAAGGCAATGTGGGCGTGTTTCTACGCACGGCAATGGGAGCTTTAAGGCTGTTTGGGGCACCGCCAGAAGAATATTGGCCCTATGACCTGAGTCAGCAAGACGAAGAACCACCTGCGTTTTGCTATGCGTTTGCCGCTAACTTCAAGTCAATTAACTACGTTCGGCTAGACACTCCCGATGTCAAACCGGATGAACTGCTGATGGCGATCAAAACTCAGTTGGCCGCAGGGTTTCCTCTAGCCTTTGGCACCATGCTGTTTGACACACCCTTACTTCATGCCACTCGACCGGAGACACTGGGGCAACTGCCCTATCCTTGCAACAGCGATCGCCCCAAGGGAGGTCATGCAATGGTCGCGGTGGGTTATGACGACTCCTTGGTGATTGAGCATCCCAAAGCAGGGGGGAGCAAAACCAAAGGCGCGATCCTCGTCCGGAATTCCTGGGGTACGGGTTGGGGTAAAGATGGGTATGGTTGGCTGCCCTACAGCTACATCCAGGGTGGGCTCTCGGTGGATTGGTGGGTTCTGCTCAAACAAGACTGGGTAGATACTGGCATATTCGGCCTGGGTGTCTAGAACCAAAAGTTTTTCAACGATTACTGCAAGCTCCAGCTCACGAAAAACAGATTCCAGAGAAACAACCTCTAGAAGTAGTCTCTGCTGTTTTGCTGGCACTTGGCAGTTGCAATGTGTGGAATTGATTAAACATTAAGGAGATCTTGAGACATGGCTCGTAATCGCAAGCAAAACAACGATTCCAACCCTGAGAACCTGAGTGCTGATACCGAACTGCAACCTCAGCCTGAAGCGATCGCCCCTGTGGATGAAGCGGTCGCAGGTGGCGTGGAGCGCTTGATGGAAGTGATTGAGCGCAACGTGGAAAACATTGGTAGTGATGAAGCCGAGCGTGAACTTCTCCGCCAAGGTGTAACCACGATTGTGCAAGATACGCTGTTGGAATTCTTGCGACCCCAAGATGCCAACATGGAATCAATGGCAATGGGGTTAGTGCAACCTGTAGGTGAAGCGTTAACCCTCGGTGCTGACCCTGCCAATGGTACAACCGAACGGGCGATCGATGCAGCGGTGAGAGGTTCTCAGCAGACGGGAATGGCGTTTGTGGACTTCACTCAAGGGCTAATCACAGGCACGTTCAACTCGATCATCAAGGCGACCGTTGATCAGATGAAAGCCTACAGTGAAATGGTGGCTGACCTGACCAAGAGCCTGAAGGAATTTGCTTCCGATAACGTTTCAGAGGATGCGATTTCGGAAAAGCTGGCGGAGATGGCGTTTGAAGAAACCACCAATGGCACGGCTACTGCCTTTAAGGTAGTGGCAGGTCAACCCCGACGCTCCTATCATCTGAAGCGGCTTTACTTCT
>DATNPE010000500.1:0-3901 GCA_036703355.1 Allocoleopsis sp.
AACCTCACCTACGTCGTGCGTGAGCGGGTGGGCTTAGCGGTGAATCCCCAAGCGGCGGCTCCGGCGGACGAACAGCAAAGCTTGGATCACATTAAACGGATCTGGGGCATTCTGCGCGAAACTCAAGGCTTTGATGCCGCACAACTCCTCCCCCTAATTCCTCGCCTGTTGAGTAAGCCAGAAACGCAACACATGGGACAACAGATTGCTAGCGGTTTGGCCCAGCGTTTAGCAGCTCGCTTTATTCGTGAAGTCTTGCTGAAAGAAGACAGCCCTTCAGTTGGCTCTACTCCCTCAACCCCAGCAGCTTCTAGCAATGGCCCTAGAAGCAACCTCTCGCCAAAACTAGCGTTGCCTGCGGCAGCACCTCAATAAATTCTCTCCAGAACCGAATAACCTACCTAAAAACAGCGATCGCCCTACTTCTAACTGTTGCAGTCAGGCGATCGCTACTTTCTGAGGTGAACTGTTCGCTACCCTGTGAGGCCATCAGGGTCAAGAAATTTCCGGGGCTGACCGAACTACTGGTTGTCGGGGTACAGTTCAGGACCGATTCTCAAGGCTTTGCGGCTGCGCTTGAGCTGTTTCCACAAAGTTTTTACTTGCTTATAAGCTTGTTCAGGTGACAATTTACCACCTGTTTCTAAGGCAGAAATATAGGAAACCTTCTGGGAAAATTCCTGTAGATTAGCATTAAAAGCTAATGTCTCTGGGGTGAATGCACCGTAATAGCGGCTTCTGGGATAGAAAAAGTTGTCTTTTGCAGTCGTATCCGAATTTGCCATAGCCACCCTTTGGGAATTTAGTGACACTGAGTCTTATTCTCAAAAACTTCTTCATGTCACGTTAGCTTAAACTTTGGTAAACAGAATTCTGCCCTAGGGCGTACTTTTGCGTTTGTGTAATCAGTTACAATCGCGTCTGGAAGGATTTCGGGTAATGATCAGAAGACTTAAGACCCCATGAGACAGGTAGTATGAGGTTAGGGGCTACCTAATTGAAATCAGGCAGTCAACCAAGACTTTTGGCTCAGTTACGGCTCGTCTTGCAGAGAAACTTTTAACTGCTGAGCTAACGCTTCTAGCTCTTTTTTCTCTCGCTTCAAATTTTCTTCTAACTCTTGAATTTGCTCGCGGCGTGCTTCTACTTCTAAGGTGCGTCGTCCCAGTTCTTGGCTTTGCAGCGTTAGGGATTGCCGCCATTGCTCAGCGCGTTCTACTTCTTGTTGGAGCAGTGCTGGGGTCAGCCCCGCAATCAAGTATTTCTGAACTAAATCCAGTACCCAGCCCGTCGCATCTTGGAGACTGGTAACTTGACGGTCTTCTGCGAGTTCAACCAACACTAAAGCCCCTTCACCAAAGGCATTGGCCTCGGCAGACAGAACGGCATCTTCTTCAGCCGCTAAGGCCCAGGTTGTTTCGGATTTTTGACGCGCCAGCAACCGCAGCTCCGCCTTCCCTAAAAATCCTTTTTTTTGCACTTGGGCTAAATGCAGCATCGCGACTCAAGCTAATCTATAAGCATATTCTTGAGAGACAGTATATCTCGTTTTGCAAAGATGTCCTCAAGCCCAAGCCTCTAGCTCGATAGCAAAGGCGATCGCTCTGATCGCTTCACTGGGACGAATCAATAGGCGTGACGGCATAGGTTTCAACGTCAGTGGCTCCATGAATCTTGGCTGCGACTTCGACCAACTGCTTTAAGAGTTGGCGTGCCACTCGACCTCTAAGCACTACGACTCTACCGCGCTGGGAGACAGACAGAAATTGAATATGCTCTGGCGCAAAGGTTTGTTGAAATGCCAACTGAACCCGCTTGGCTAAACCGCTGTGGTCATATTCACCATGCAGCCCAATCCGCTCTGGAGGGATGGATTGGAAGAGCAAACGAGTCCCGGAGGCAGGGATGACTGGACTCTGGTGGGTAGTAGGCGTTTTTTGAGGTTTGACCTCTAAAGTGGTTGGTGATGAACCCATAAATCGGTCTGCTTTATAAAGGAATTTGGTCTGAATGTTAATTGATTAAAGAATTATTTAACAAGTTTAACCATCTATCTTACGACAGTTGTTGGTGAATGAAGCTTTGTTAGCACCAATACATAATGTAAACAGCAATTGATGAGCTTGATAAAAGATAGAATCGCGAGCGAATTCGGTATTAGTAGACACAACTTTCAGGAGGCAACTAGAGTAGCTTGAAACCCTGCCACTGCCCAAAAACAGAACTAATCTCGGTTCATGAGTATAGGTGCTGAAGTCTGCGATACTAGCGAGTTGTAGCTTTTTTAACGATGAGCTTTTGGCTACGGAGGCTAAGGCATAAACATGCAAATACTTAACTCGCCACGCTGGTTTGTTCGCAGAGACATTGATGGCTTTTTTGGCCTAGCTCTGGATAATTTCATTCAAATTTTGGTGATTGTTAGCCTCTGCCAAGGGGTACTAGATTTCCCTGCCACAATTCTTTACGGTCGCATCTTACCGGGTGTGGCTCTTAGTTTAATTGTTGGTAATTTTTATTATGCTTGGCTGGCATATCAACAGGGTAAACGGGAGCAGCGGGACGATATTACGGCTTTACCCTATGGCATCAATACTGTAAGTTTGTTTGCTTATGTGTTTTTGGTGATGCTGCCCGTAAAACTAGCGGCGATCGCCAAAGGTGTCCCACCCGAACAAGCCGCCGAACTGGCTTGGCAAGCAGGGTTAGTGGCTTGCTTGGGTTCGGGTTTGCTGGAGTTGGCAGGGGCTTGGGTGGGAGATGGGTTGCGCCGATTGGCCCCCAGAGCCGCGCTACTCTCGACCTTGGGTGGTATTGCAGTCACCTTTATCGCGATGGACTTTTTGTTCCGCACCTTTGCCAGTCCGATTGTGGGGTTAGTGCCACTGGGTGTGATTCTTCTGACCTACTTTGGTCAAGTACGGTTTGCGATTCCAGGGGGACTTTTGGCGGTGCTACTGGGCATTGGGCTGGCTTGGGGCACTGGATTGGTTAGTTGGGATGCCACCCGGTTTACAGCAGCTCTAGAACCTGTCAGCCTCTATTTGCCTAAAATTTGGCTCGGAGATTTGTGGCAAGGGCGATCGGTCTTGGTGGACTACTTGAGCGTCATTTTGCCAATGGGTCTGTTTAACTTAATCGGCAGCATTCAGAACTTGGAGAGTGCCGAAGCCGCTGGGGATTCCTATCCTGCCGCTCCTTGCTTAGCGGTCAACGGCATTGGGACGATTGTGGCCGCTGTCTGTGGCTCTTGCTTTCCGACCACGATTTACATTGGTCATCCGGGTTGGAAAGCACTGGGGGCGCGAGTGGGCTACTCGGTGTTGAATGGTATCGTGATGTTTTTGCTGTGTTTGAGTGGCACGGTAGGACTACTGGCCTATTTTGTGCCGATTGAAGCAGGCATGGCGATCGTACTCTGGATTGCGATCGTGATTGTGGCCCAAAGCTTTACGGCTACACCATTGCGTCATGCTCCAGCAGTTGTGGTGGGCTTACTTCCGGCGATCGCGGCTTGGGGAGTCTTGATTGCCAAAAATGCTTTGCGGGCGGCGGGTTTGGGTACGCCTGCTCAACCGTTTACGCCCGAGCTGATTAAATCCTTCCAAAACAGCGGCGTATTTATTGATGGAGCCTTTGCCTTGGAGCAGGGATTTATTTTCTCGGCCATGCTGCTGGCAGGAATTACGGTTTACATCATCGAGCGCCAGTTTAAACAGGCGGCTTTGTGGTCCTTAGCAGCAGCGGTACTTTCTTGGGTGGGGTTGATGCACAGCTACAACTGGGCGATCGCGGATACCGTGATCCACTTGGGTTGGGGTGCTGGAGGAGATTGGGCCGTGGGTTACTGTTTGCTAGCGATTCTATTTTTCTATGCGGCATGGCAAACTCGGAAGGTCAA
>DATNPE010000501.1:0-6984 GCA_036703355.1 Allocoleopsis sp.
CTTACAACCCCCTCCTAAACTCCTAACCAACAGAGAAACGCACTTGTAGCTCTTTCCTCCTTCCCTCGCAGGGAAAGGGGCTAGGGGGTTAGGTCAAACTAGAAAAATCTTGGCATTTGAGGGTCTGGAGCAAACGCCAACCATAGGGAAAACTGCAACAAAGACAGGCTAATTTGGTCTTCCGTATCATCCACAATGATCAACGGCAATTGATTTTCTTGCACCAAGCGATCGGCCTTTTGGATCAGAGGTTCTGGCGCTTCAAACAGAACAATGCCTTGCTCTGGGCCAAAGTCAGCGCGAGAAATGCCAAGACAGTCTTGCAAACCCCGTCGCCACTCACCCAGTCGTTCGGGCGTGTTTGCCAAAATCAACGTGCGGACGCGATTACCATAGAGGCGGCGCAAAATTGAGATGATGGCCGAAGACACCAAAATATTTTGTAAGCGGCTGCCCATCGTCCGTAGGGCTCCCCGCCCCCCTTGGGTAAAAAACCAGTTGGAAACTCGCTCGGCATGGACAGGCTCAAAGGTACGACGTAACTGCCACGGGGGACCGTAGTAGTCGGGTGAATTGCGATAGCGATCGAGCAGGGTCCGAATTTGCTTGGTTTGGTCTTGGAAGGATTGCTCGGCAAATTGCGGATTTGGAGCCGCTTGGCGATCGCCTGTTTTTGCTTCTGCTACTGTGACAGGGGTTGCCACTTCCGCTGGTTCAGGCACGAGTTGTAGTTCTTCCGCCGCGCTCACCAAATCTTGCAAACTACCCACCAAGTAATCTTTGAACCCTTGCACCCGAATTGCCAGGTCTTGTGAAACGCCCGCAAAGGTGGTTCGCATTTCGGTGCGGATACGTTCTTGGCGACGCTCTAACTGCTCTACAGCGATCTGTAGGGTTTGTCTGCGTTGCTCCAGTTCCCGTAACCCGTCTTGTACCAATTGACCCATTGCTGCTTGGGTTTCTGCAAGTTGGTCTTGTTGCTGCTTCAAGGTGGCTTGCAATGCTTGAATTTCTTGCTGCAACGCTTGCTCTCGATGCTCCAACTCAGCCACTCTTTGGGCTGGATCTGGGGTGCCATTGGTTGCTGGCTCAGCGATTGCATCCCCAAAATTCAATGGTTGCGAAGATAGCTTCACTTCGAAGGTAGGTTCTGGCGTTGGCAGTTCGTCTGAGTTCATAAGAGATTACAAGCAACCCAATAATTCTAAATTTTTACCTTGAATTAACCTCACCCCGCCTGCGGCACCCCTCTCCCACGGGAAGAGGGGCTGGGGAAGAGGTCTGCTTTGCTGAAATTTATATCCCTGAATTGGAATCTACTCTAGGGCAGTGCTGTTCTAGACAGGTTTGCAGCATTTTGGGGTCAAACAAGATAGGCAGAAAGTGAATGCTTTTGACTTCTTTGAAGTAAAACAAAATGGGCACTGGCGGCCAGAAAATTTGCCAATTTTGCCAATCTTGGTAAGGAAAACGGCGAATTAGCGTATCACCCCGATACACATCCAAATCGGTCGCAGTAAAACGTAAGCGTAGAGTGACGGCTTGGAACAGGAGAAATAGGCCGAATAGCGCGATCGCCAAACTTCCCCAAACCTGAACCCACGCAAGCGGGATTGCCGCCAGAACCAACACCACTGGCAGGACATAACTCGGTGCCAGTTCAACAACGGTAGTAGATGGGGTGGAAGCAGGAGTGGCAGTCACAGGTGCTAACCCTCTGGTTGAGTGCAATACCATTCTAAAGGGTTACGGCTTTACAACCCTTCGAGGACAGCGCTACCTGTGCCGCGAAATAGCAGCCAGGAGAGGAAAAAATTAGAGATAAAAATCGCTAACAACGCCGTTACAACTGCCGTCGTGGTGGATTGCCCCACCCCTTTAGCGCCCCCTTTGGTCGTTAATCCCCAACTCGTACCGATGACTGCAATCAGTGCCCCGAACACCACTGACTTAATCACCGCACTAAACAAGTCTCCGACATCTAAGAAATTACGAGCCGAGTTGAGAAAAGTTGATCGCGACAAGTCGTATAAGCTAGTTGCAATCAATAACCCCCCTGCCATGCCTGTGACAAACGACATAATCGTTAGAATCGGCAGCATCAGGCAGCAGGCAATTACTCGCGGAATCACTAAATAATCAATCGGGTCAGTCTTGAGGACATAAAGCGCATCAATCTGCTCTGTCACTTGCATAGTGCCAATTTCAGCCGCAAAGGCAGACCCCACTCGCCCTGCCAATACTACTGCTGTTAGCACTGGCGCTAACTCACGGGCCAACGATAACGCTAAAACGCCTCCGACCGCATTACTGGCTCCAAAGGTAATAAACTCACGCGCCACTTGAATCGTAAACACCATGCCCACAAAAGCAGCGGTAATCAGGGCGATCATCAGCGACTGCGGACCCGCCACTGCCATTTGATCCAGGGTATTACGGCGATGAATTTTACCCGCTAGGAGATGCATCATCACTTGCCCACCTAGCAAAATGGCTGCCAGCAGTCGCTGACTCCATAAACCAAGACTAGAACCAGGTGTCGTTTCGCTCAAAGGGAAGAGGTAACAGGCAACAACCTTATCCAGAATAAGCGGATAGAGTCAGATTCGGGTAGATCTTGCCTCCAGACTCATCAATGCCAGATTCTGCTTGGAGAAGAAAAGCTCGGTTTAACCTATGAAGCAGCGTGAAGTTTCTGAGCGATCGCCGCAACCAAAAGTGGGAAATTGACCACAGATCTTCAACAAGCTTTTTAATGAAGATTTAAGATTTTTGAAATCTATTTGAGAGCACCGCGATCGCGATTATTGTAGAAACCAGTAAGTATGCTTATCCCATACTCATTGTCAGTTCAACCGGAGTAATCTTCTCTTCATGAGTATTTTAACCCCCTTTCTCCGTTCACTGCTTCTGACAAGCATTCTGAGCTTTACAGCTCCTTTGATTTTGGTGGGGACACTCTTAGTCAGCTTTTCTCTCTTCAGTTATCTTCCCTTGCTAGAGTCATTAGGCGAAACGGGAGTGCAGCAAATTTTACAATTTCTAGCCACGTTTGGGAGCGGTCATCCGTTTCAAGGGTTGGTGACGATTGGTTTCGCCTGTGGGTTAGTCGGCGGTTTGTTCGATACCTTTAACTTCTACCGCTACCAAAATCTGCGCGATTAGGACGCTAATTTCTCCCGACTCGCAGAAAAGCCCAACCAATTGGCTGGGCCATACGTCACGCAAACTTAACTAATGTCTGTCTTCGCTTGCTCTCGCTAAAACTACGGAGGCAGCATCTATAAGTTATTGAATCTTTTCTATTTGATCATCGCTGTATCCGTAAAAACCGAAATTAATTTTCCTAAGGTTTATTGGTTCGGAGTTTAAGTCCCACTATCTCAACCAATTTGGACTTGAGTGGGAGAAGCCAGCTTAGAACAACTGAGTGATTTGCGGCAGGAAGACTAGTTTGGCATCGCCCAGCCAGTAGAAGCCGTGGAAACGAACGACAAAGCCGAGCAGTCTTTATCCTGTAGATTAGTGCTGTTCGCTTCAAAGTTCATGATGCAGTTCCATCAAGTTTTTCGAGTTTTGACATCACACTGCCGACCGCAGGCGATCGCAGGGCTAAGACGACACAAGTGGTCCCAGGCGATCGCGATTGGTTTTGCCAGCTTACTGCTGAGTTGGAGCTTGTTGTCCGGTACAGCCTGGGCTACTACACCTCAAACCGATCCAACAAAACCTCAAACCCCTGATCCTGCGCCTTCGATTCAGCCCTATTTAGATCGGGTTATGGATCGGGTAACAGAGTTTCGCCTGGACAATGGCTTGAAGTTTATTGTCTTGGAGCGGCATCAAGCTCCGGTAGTTTCGTTTCTCACCTATGCCGATGTTGGGGGAGCCAACGAACCTGAGGGCAAAACTGGCGTGGCGCATTTTCTAGAGCACCTAGCGTTTAAGGGCACTCGACGAATTGGCACCAAGAACTATCGAGCCGAAAAAGCAGTCCTCGATCGCTTAGATGCTTTAGCGAAACAAATCGCAGCGGCAGAAACCGCAGGCAACTCGGCTCAAGTGGCGCAGCTACAGCAAGCCTTTGCAAAAGCCGAAGCCGAAGCCGTCAGCTACGTGCAACAAAACGAATATGGCCGCATTGTGGAGCAAGCAGGGGGTGTAGGTCTCAATGCCACCACCTCCTCCGATGCCACGCGCTATTTTTACAGTTTTCCTGCCAACAAGTTGGAGCTGTGGATGTCCCTGGAGTCGGAGCGCTTTTTAGAGCCTGTATTCCGGGAGTTTTACAAAGAAAAAGACGTGATTTTGGAAGAACGGCGAATGCGGATAGATAACTCGCCGATCGGCCAGATGATCGAGGCATTTCTGGATGCGGCCTACGACAAGCACCCCTACCGTCGGCCTGTGATCGGTTATCCAGAAGACCTGAAAAACTTGACCCGCCAGGATATTGCCAACTTTTTTGACACTTACTACGTTCCCGGTAATCTCACCATTGCAGTCGTGGGAGATGTGAACCCATCCGAAGTGAAGCGGCTCGCTCAAACTTACTTTGGCCGTTATCAAGCTCGTTCTGCCCCACCAAAGCTAACGGTGGTTGAGCCACCCCAAACCAAAACCAAAGAAGTAACGGTGCGCTTGCAATCTCAACCTTGGTATTTAGAGGGTTATCACCAACCTGCCATGAACCATCCGGATCATGTGATTTACCAAATGATCGGTAGCATTCTGAGTGACGGTCGGACCTCGCGGCTTTATCGGTCACTGGTGGAAAAGCAGCAAATTGCCCTTTCAGCTCAAGGGTTTAGCGGGTTTCCGGGTGATAAATACCCCAGCATGATGCTGTTCTATGCCCTCACCGCGCCCAACCATACCGTGGATGAAGTGGCCACTAGCTTACGCTCTGAAATCGAACGCTTGAAAACAGAACCCGTCTCTGCTGAAGAGCTCGATCGCGTCAAAACTCAAGCTCGTGCGGGCTTGTTGCGATCGCTCACATCCAACTCAGGCATGGCAAGTTTGCTGTTGGAGTACGAAGTCAAGACAGGCAGCTGGCGCAACTTATTTAAGGAATTAGATGCGATCGCTGCCGTCACCTCTGCTGATGTTCAACGAGTCGCCCGTGAAACCTTCCGACCCGAAAATCGCACCATCGGACGGCTCCTCCCTCAGACTTCATAACCGCTTTATGGCCCTCTTTATTTTCATGTTCATCCCTATGCATAGCCACAGGAGGCTCGATTGATCGTGCGGCAGTTTCCCTGGCCCAAAGTCCGTTTCGGCAGAAAATTAGTGCGGCGTTTGTCTGTGGGGTTCGCTCTCCTAGCGCTCCTCATGCTGGCCTTACAGCCAACGCCTGCCTCAGCCCTTACCCCCAAGCACTACACTGACCTCACCTTTCCTCCCCTGCCAGAAGTACAAATTCCCAAGTACAGCCGCTTTCAGCTCAAAAACGGCATGATTGTGTACTTGATGGAAGACCATGAGTTACCCCTAGTCAGTGGGACAGCTTTGTTTCGCACAGGCGATCGCTTCGAGCCAGGTGACAAGGTAGGCTTAGCGGGGATCACCGGGGCAGTCCTACGCACGGGTGGCACTCAGCAACGCTCCGCCGATACCCTCAATCAACTACTAGAACAACGTGCGGCTTCGGTTGAAACCAGTATCGGGGCCACCTCAGGTAGTGCCAGCTTTGATGCCCTGACCGAAGACTTGGCAGACGTGTTTGGCTTATTTGCCGAGGTGATTCGCCAACCCACCTTTGCCCAAGACAAGCTAGATCTGGCTAAAACTCAGACACGGGGCGGCATTGCTCGCCGCAACGATAGTCCTAATGACATCACCGGACGGGAGTTTGAGCAGCTCATCTATGGCGAAACTAGCCCCTATGCTCGTGTGGTGGAATACGCTACCCTCGACAACATCTCCCGTGATGATCTGGTGCGGTTTTACCAAACCTACTTCCACCCCAACAACATGATTTTGGGGATTGTGGGTGATTTTAATAGCGCTCAGATGCGATCGCTGATTCAAGCTAAGTTTGGGGATTGGCAACCGACTAAACCAATTCAACCTGCTCTACCAACTGTGACTCAGGCAAATCAAGGGGGCGTCTTCCTGGTCGATCAACCGCAGTTGACGCAAAGCTATGTGCAAATGGGGCATTTGGGCGGCCAGCTCAACAACCCTGACTATCCCGCACTCACTGTCATGGATGGCGTACTCAATGGTTTTGGTGGCCGCTTGTTTAACCAAGTGCGATCGCGCCAAGGCCTAGCTTACTCCGTCTACTCAGACTGGGGTGCCCGCTATGATTACCCTGGCATGTTTCTAGCAGGAGGCCAAACGCGATCGGATGCCACTGTACCCTTTATTCGCTCGTTGCTCGCCGAGATGGAGCGCATTCGCACGCAACCCATTTCCGCCCAGGAACTCGCTTATGCCAAAGACTCAGTGCTGAACTCGTTTGTGTTCAACTTCCAAGACCCAGAACAAACCTTGTCGCGGCTGATGCGCTATGAGTACTACGGCTACCCCTCCGACTTTATCTTCCGCTATCAGCGGGGGGTAGAGGCAACCACCATTCCAGAGGTACAGCGAGTCGCCAAAAAATATCTCAAACCAGAGAATATTGTGACCCTGGTTGTGGGCAACGCCAAGGCCATTCAGCCTCCGCTCACGAGCCTTGGTCCCAACGTCAAAGTCACCCCCGTAGACATCACCATCCCCGAACCCAAAGCCGCGACCCGCACCTAAGTGAAACGGTTAGTACGGATGTTGGTAGGGGTTAAGCATTCAGCATTTGTGTGAGAAGCAAAAACATCATGCTCGCTCTGAATGCTTGACCCAGCGTAATGAATTGCTTGAGACACTGCGACTTTGTTATTCCTCAAAGGGTTTAGCATTTGGGGCCAGGATTCATGTCTGGCGATCGCATCGTGACCAGATGCTAAATCCCTACAGTCTTCCATCATTAATTGG
>DATNPE010000502.1:0-4396 GCA_036703355.1 Allocoleopsis sp.
GGCATTGGAAGCGTTCGTAAGGGTTATACTCCTGCAACGCCTGTATAACGACTGGCTCTTGATAGTTTTGAAGTAACGAGTATGCCGTTCGCTGTACTCGCCAAGACGGGTCTTTTAACGCTGCAATGACAAGTTCTAAGCCATCAATTCCATAATTTAAAGCATCGTTGAGAGCCTTAAGTCGTTGCGCGACAAGCTGTGGACTATCCCTAAGATAGCTTTGACTTAAGCGTTGCTTGACTCCTGGCAGTCCCCCCAAAACCACGCCATGCATGGGAGTTGAAGTTTGACCGCCTAGGACAACATCATAGGCTCTAGGCTGTTTGGGCTTACTGGTCATCACATCTTGGTTAGCGTACCTCTACCAGTGTGACTAAAGTTTTGCAAATAGGCAGGGGCTGGTTTTTTTTTATCCCACATCCCCTTGCCTTAGTCAATCATTCAGTCTTTGACGCGCTGCTTCTATAAGCAAACGTTGTTCAGCGCGAGCGATCGCCAAATAAGTCGGTTCTACCTCATTGATATCGACGGAAATGGATGTAATGCCCCACTGCACCAACAAGTCAATTAATTCAGGATACTGAGTCGGTGCCTGACCGCAGATTGAGCAAGGAATACCTGCGTTTTTCGCCGTTTCAATCAGTTGCTTGAGTGCTCGCTTGACCACTGGATGACTACCATTCAAGAGTGAACCCAACTGTTCGCGATCGCGATCAGTCGCTAGTAACAGTTGAGTCAGGTCGTTCGTACCAATCGAGATGCCCTGAACCCCAGCTTTAACATAATCTGGGACAAGAAACAGCACTGAGGGAACCTCTGCCATAATCCAGAGTTGGAAATGGGGATTCTCGGTTAGTTCAGTTTGTTCGACACGGCGACGGCAAAAGACAAACTCTTCAACAGTACGAACAAAGGGTAACATCAGATGAACGTTCGCGTATCCCATCCCCTGCACCTGTGCTAATGCGTCCAGTTCTAAATCGAAACAGGTGGGGTCGTCCATATAGCGCAGCGTACCGCGCCGACCTATGATTGGGTTTACCTCCGATTCCGATGATGAAGTGGTACCCGCAAGCAGTTGGAATTCGTGCGATCGCCAATCCAGCGAGCGATAAAATACAGGTCGTGGTGCAAAGGTAGAGGCAAACTCAAGGATAAGATGGGCAAGACGTGTCGCCAACTCGCTGCTCTTGCCCTGTCTCAACCAAACGCTAAGGGGCTGTTTGTCCAAAGCCTCTAGCATCATGAGTTCTGATCGCAACAACCCAACCCCATCTATGGGCAACCCAGCGATTCGTTCTAGAGAGTCGGGTTGACTCAGATTAACCAACAATTGAGTGGCAATTGGGTATTGAGGATAGGAGATTGAACGTTGAGGATGAGGACTTGGAGGTGTTTCTGTGATGATACCCTCCTGACGGCCCAGTCGATGAATTTCTCCTTGGTTGCCATCCACGTAGAGAATCTCATCGGTTTGAATGATTTTGGTAACACCGACAACACTAACGATCGCTGGGATGCCGATTTCTCTAGCAATAATCGCTGCATGGCTGGTCATCCCTCCCCGTTCCGTTATAATACCAGCCGCTGACTTGAGCCAAGGTAGCCAGTCAGGGGAGAGCTGAACAGCAACCAAAATCCTCCCTGGATGTAGCGCTTCCAGATTTTTATCCTCACTACGGAGGACTTGAGCGGGTGCCGTGACGCGTCCCACCGCTGCTGGTAGTCCTCTAATAATCGCTGGAGTGAGAGTTTGGGTTGGAGGTTGACTAGACATGGACATCTGAGAGTCAATAGTTCTGGGTTGAGGGATAAACTGCGTAACATACAGCTGGAGTTGTGAGTTCCCAGGTGGTTGACAAAGTGTCCATTCCAAAGTGAAGGCTTGAGTAAGTTCAGCGGCTAACCGTCGGGACAGCTCAATCAGCTGTTTGAGGTAGTTCTCGTCTAAAGCGTACTGGCTTTGTTGTTCGTCGCTGACCATGTAAGGCTGTAAGCCACTCTCAGTATAGTTCTGGGAGTCTTGTTCGCTCCTCAGCCGATAGGCACGAGTTTTACTTCCTAGCAGAGAGGAGAGTACGGTGCCGCTGTCTATCTGCAAGTGGTAGGAGTCTGGCTGCACTTCTCCCTTGGTTAGGGCTTCTCCAATGCCCCAAGTGGCTTGGATTTTCCCATCTGTCGAGTCAGCCTCAATCGTTCCAGATGCGAGTGCCTCCCAAACAGGTTGCACCAATACAGCCAAATTCAGCTGCTGTAGCTTGATGCCATTTCGCTGCCAATAAAACAAGCTTCTAGCGCGAAATAATTCTGCCCAGACTCGCTTTAATGAGAGGATTAGAGCATCTGGCACACGCGAACAACTGTAAGATTCCAAAATCCCAACCGGAAGAAAGTTGGCTGTATCAATCTTAGTGAACGCAGTGGCAGGTGGCAGCGATAGCGAAGCGTGAGCAAGTCTTCCCTTCGGGACGCTACGCGAACGCGAACGAGCGTCAGTGCTGCTGTTTACAGCAGATCGGGGTTGATTGCCAAAGCTATAATGGCGAGCCTCGCTGTCTTTTAATCGTAGCGATAGGGAAGGATGAAAAATCAGTACCGATGCCTGTTGAGACTCAGCTGCCGTTAACAGCGATGTTACCCAAGCAGGTGGCAGCGTGGCATTGACAATTGCTTGACGAAGGCGTTGGGCGACTCGCTGCAACTGGCGTGGATTGTCTACATCTATATGAAACAACGACTGAGGTAAGTCTGCTAGCAAGGGTTCCGACTCGCTCAAAATGTGGATAAATTCCCAAAACGTGCTAGTTGGAACCACAAAACCAGGTACCACTGGGTAGCCACGCTGTGAAAGCTGACTTAAATTGAAGGCTTTATTTCCCACCAAGGGGCGATCGGAGGATTGAATGCGATCGAGCCAGTAAAGATTATCCAAAATTAGCTCTTCATTATGACATGGGTTAATGGCTAGTGGAAATAATGACTCACTACTATAAGGACGAAGCATTTGTGTCAGCAGCATTAGTCAGGATGAGGGTTTTTTGGCACAAATACTTCGCCTCTACTAACGACTAACAAAACAATCAACGTCAACCTGTATTCCGCATTCCAGCAGCAATACCATTGATGGTCAACAGTGCCCCACGTAGGAGTTCGCCTTTGCTATATCGCGAGTGGATGATAGCTCCCGATGCCGCTTGGTTGCCGTGTTGGCGTAGGCGTTTTAGCAACGATACCTGTAAGAATCCTAAGGGAACAATCGTGCCATTACGCAACTGCACTGATCGCTGCAAATCTGGATCGCCATCTAAAAGTCGTTTGTGTCCTGCGATTGAGAGAACTAATTCGCGAGTGAGGTTGAATTCGCTAGCAATCTGCTCGAACAAGCGCTCAAAACGTTCGATGTTTTCCGGACTTGACAATTCGCGCACATAGTGATGAGCCATTTGCAGGTCTACCTTTGCCAGAGTCATCTCGACTTTGGAAATAGCCATTTTGAAGAACGGCCACTTGAGGTAAAAATAGCGCAGGAGCTTCAAATGTTCTTCTGGTTCTTCATCCAAAAAGCCTTTTAAGGCTGTGCCGACACCATACCAGCTCGGTAGCAAAAAGCGAGTTTGAGTCCAGCTAAAAACCCAAGGAATCGCCCGCAGACTGGAGAAATCTTTCTTACCTCCCCGACGGGCAGGACGAGAACTGATTTGCAACTGGCTAATTTCTTGAATGGGGGTGATTTGATGGAAGAAATCCAAGAGGTCGGGTTGCTCGTAAATTAGGGCACGGTAATGAGCACGTGATGCATGAGCTAACTCTTCCATAATTTCGTTCCAAGGCTCGATATCATCAAAGCCGCTGCCCAGCAAGCTAGCTTGAATCACCGCTGTTGTTACTGTCTCTAAGTTATACAGAGCCAGTTCTGGAAGAGAATATTTAGACGCCAGTACTTCCCCTTGTTCGGTAATCTTAATTCGTCCGTTGATACTGTGACCCGGTTGCGCGAGGATAGCTTCATAAGCGGGGCCGCCCCCACGACCGACTGAACCACCGCGACCATGAAAAATTCGCAATGCGATGCCGTACTGCTCTGCAATTTTTTGTAGTGCTTTCTGAGCCTTGTGAATTTCCCAGTTGCTACTCAAAAACCCAGAGTCCTTATTACTGTCAGAGTAGCCTAACATTACCTCTTGTAGGTTAGAACTCAGGAATTCGATTTTAGATTTTGGTTTTTCTGCTTGTGTGTTCTCGTTGTTCAACTTTTCGTAGCCTCCAACGAGACAGGCGCGATAAAGCGGTAACTCGAACAGCGATCGCATCACTGTGGGAGCGCGCTTTAAGTCTTCCACCGTTTCAAATAGCGGCACGACTTGAATGCTGCTTTTGCCCGTCGCTGGGTCATACA
>DATNPE010000503.1:0-5556 GCA_036703355.1 Allocoleopsis sp.
TCTCATACTAGTCAGCTCACCAGAACCTTAATGGTTTCAGGCAAAGGTGAGGTGAACATTCCGACCACGCTAACCCAAGTGCAACTGGGAGTAGAAGTTCAAAATCAGACCGCAGAAACGGCGCAACAACAGGTAGCCCAGCGATCGCAGGCCGTCGTCAAACTCTTACAATCGCGTCAAGTCGAAAAGCTAGAAACGACGGGCATTCGCCTCAACCCCACCTACAGCTACAAAGATGGGGAACAAACCATTAAGGGTTACTCTGGCGTGAATACGGTCAGCTTCCGCATTCCCACAGACAAAGTTGGCACCTTACTGGATGATGCGGTCAAAGCAGGCGCAACCCGGATTGATAACGTAAGCTTTGTGGCTTCTGAGGAAGCGATCGCCACTGCTCAGCAAGATGCAATCCGAGAAGCAACTGCCAAAGCCAAGGCCCAAGTAAATGCCGCTTTAGGAGCGCTGGATCTGCAACAGAAAGAAATCGTCAATGTTCAAGTCATGGGCGCGAACCAAATGCCCCAACCAATGCCGATGGCCGCAGAATTTGCCCAAAATGCCAAAGTACCTACGTCGCTGATTGGAGGAGAACAAGAAATTGCCGCGATCGTGACACTACAAGTGCGTTACTAGCAGCTCTAGTTCATCAAAGCAAAAGCGATCGCCACTCTTGATGAGAGGAGCGATCGCTTGATTACAGCTTTAGATTAAGCTACAGCGCTGGAGAGGGTGAGAGCTTCTTTGAGAACCTCTGCCTTGTCGGTTTGCTCCCAGGGCAACTCTAAATCGGTGCGACCAAAGTGACCATAGGCAGCCACATCTTGGTAGAAGCGGCCCCCGCGCTCCCCTGGCAGCTTTTGCAGGTTAAAGGCTTTGATGATGCCTGCTGGACGCAGCTCAAAATGTTGCTGCACCAGTTCTAGGAGCTTCTCATCATCTACCTTGCCTGTGCCAAAGGTTTCTAGCATGATGCTCACGGGACGAGCCACACCAATCGCGTAGCTCAACTGCACTTCGCACTTCTCGGCTAAGCCAGCGGCCACAATGTTCTTGGCAACATAACGGCAAGCATAAGCGGCGCTACGGTCTACCTTGGTGGGGTCTTTACCGGAGAAAGCACCGCCACCATGACGAGAGTAACCGCCGTAGGTGTCTACAATAATTTTGCGTCCGGTCAAGCCAGAGTCCCCTTGAGGCCCACCAATCACAAACTTGCCCGTTGGATTGACGAGGAAACGGGTGTTTTCATCCGGTTGCACAGAGATGTCAGCAAAAATTGGCTGCACCACCAAAGACCACAGATCTTCCTTGATCTTGGCTTGCACCGCTGCTTCATCGGTAATGTCGCCAATAGTTGCCGTATGCTGCGTAGAGATCAGAATGGTGTCGATGCCAACCGGACGGCCATTTTCGTAAGCGACCGTGACTTGGGTCTTCCCGTCTGGACGCAAGTAAGACAGTTGCCCCGTTTTTCTGACGGTGGCGAGACGGCGAGCAATCCGGTGGGACAAACTGATGGGTAGAGGCATCAGCTCTGGTGTTTCATTGCAGGCGAAGCCAAACATAATGCCTTGGTCGCCTGCTCCGGTGCTATCTAAGTCCTCTGTACTGGACTCTTCGCGGCGCTCCTGTGCTGCGTTCACACCCTGAGCGATGTCGGGGGATTGTCCATCTAGAGCCACTAGGACGGAGCAGCTATTGGAACAGAAGCCATTCTCGGCACCTGTGTAGCCAATCTCGGCGATTTTCTGACGAGCCAGTTCAATGTAGTTGACGTTGGCTCTAGAGGTAATTTCGCCAGTAATCAAAACCAAACCTGTGTTGACCACTACTTCAGCAGCGACTCGGCTCGTGGGGTCCTGAGACAAGAGGGCATCTAGAATAGTGTCTGAGATTTGGTCGCAAATTTTATCGGGATGGCCTTCGGTAACGGATTCGGATGTAAAAAGGTAGCGACGAGACAAGGAAATATCCTCTCTTTAGCTAAACGGACAAGCGCTCAGGGATTAAGTTCCGGAATTATACCACTTGCAGCGATGCTCCTAGCTCCCTGGATATAGGCTACCGCTGGCAAAGTGACTTTCTGACTGAGATCAATGATTTGCGACCAATTTTTATTCAGCGGTCAATACTTCAATTTCATCCCACCGGGCGATCGCCACATCGGCATTTGGCAACGATAGTGGTTCTGCCCATCCCCAGGTTACCCCAATTCCACCTGCAACTCTCGCTGATCGGGCCATGACTAAATCGGCACTCGAATCTCCCACCATGAGTGTCTGGGCTGGCTCTACTCCCAACGAGGCACAAGCTTGCAGCAGCAGTTGCGGGTCAGGCTTGGTCGGTCCTTGGCCCGTACCCATCAATAAATCAAAGTAAGCTTCAAGCTCATATCTTTGAGCAAAGTCTTGCACATTAGCCGTAGAGTCTGAGGAAAGAATCGCAGTTTTCACTCCACCTGCTTTGAGCGATCGCAAGCAAGCTAGGGCACCTGGAAAAACGGCTGTGTAATCAGCTTTGCGCGGGAAGTACTGATCCGCTGCTTTGAAAGTATTTTGAGCGATCGCCAACGATTGCACCCAATCTTTCCCGGTAGCTGCGATATAAGCCGCAGCCGCAATTTCATTTTCCCGTCGGCTACCCACTGCCAAAGCACCAGCAGGATTGAGGCGATCGCCCACTAGCCCAAACATTTGCCGCAAAGATGCACCAATTCCTGGAATTTCTTGCTCTAGAAGTTGCGATCGCTTTTCACCTAATTGTTTCAAGAAAGCTTCTGAGTTTGCCAGAGTCCCATCTTTGTCAAAAATGACGGCGGCAATATTCGTAAAGGTGAGATGCTGACACCGAATGACTGCCAAACTAATTGCTCCATCTTGCTCTTTTGCCCAATAAAAATGAAGAGAGCCGTAGCCCTCTTCACACAAAGATTGATTCAGAATAGTTAACTTGCTGGGGGAAACTGAATGTATAGCATTACCGCCTCAGCAACCCACAGCTTATAGTTCTACAGCCGAGGGCAGTTCTTCTGCAACTTCAACTTCTGGTTCTTCAGTCGCAGCAGGCGCTTCTTCGATCGTTACTCCCTCTTGCTGTGCCCGGAGTTGTTCCCGGTACTTCGCTGCCATTTCTTCTGCCTTCTCATAGACAACCTGAGGATTCTTCACCATATCACCAGGTTCGGGTTCCAGTTGCTTGGTAGACAGAGAAATACGGCCCCGCTCAGCATCGAGATCAATGATCATCACTTTCACTTCGTCGTTCACATTGAAGACGCTGTGAGGAGTGTCGATGTGATCGTGAGAAATCTCAGAGATGTGCAACAGACCGCTGACACCACCGATGTCGATAAATGCACCATAAGGCTTGATACCACGCACAGTACCAATGACCACCTCGCCCACTTCCAGGCGGTTCATCTTCCGCTCAACCAAAGCACGACGGTGGCTGAGGACGAGACGGTTACGGTCTTCGTCTACTTCCAGGAACTTGAGTGGCAATTCTTCGCCGACGAGTTCTTCTTTGGGCTTACGGGTGCTGATGTGAGAACCAGGAATAAAGCCACGGAGTCCTTCAATTCTGACCAGTGCCCCACCTCGGTTGGTCGCAAAGACACTAGAACGCACGGTCGCATCTTCGGCTTGCAACTGGCGAACCCGCTCCCAAGCTCGCATATATTCAATTCGACGGATAGACAGAGTTAACTGTCCATCTTCGTTTTCATCCGTCAAAATGAAAAATTCGCGAGTCTCGTTCGACTGTAATACTTCTTCGGGAGCGTCAATCCGGTTGATCGACATCTCCTGGATGGGAATATAAGCAGCCGTCTTAGCACCGATGTCAATCAGAGCACCCCTTGGCTCCAAGCTGAATACTGTTCCGGCTACAACATCGCCTGGGCTGAAATGATAATCGTATTTGTCGAGTAGAGCTGCAAAATCGTCGTGAGTAAAGCCAATGTTAGCCGTTGTTTCCTGATTGACCATGCTAATTGTTTCCCAGTGTCTAATCTATTTGGTAGTTTCGTCTCCTATCGATGTACACGCACGTTTACTAATGTGCAGCCTACACCTGTATCCCCCCCAAGCACTATTGTAGGAGATCTGCTCTAGATGGTTTGTGGGTTCAGAAGAACTATCATAACGCAATAGTTTCCCCCTCTAAGATCTTTAGAAGGGGTTTTTATGACTTTCTATAACAGTTTTGTAAGTCTTGGAACAGATGTTTAGGAATGAGTTACATAGGAAGCAGAGTTTTCTGGCAGCGCTTCTACATCTTCGGGTATGGCAACATCATCCTGGCCCTTAGGAGTCGTACTTGCTGTCTCGCTTTGATGCAGACATCCTTGTAGATGGTTGAGCGTATCAATAAAGTCTCGGATGCCCCGAAACTGGCGATAGACCGAGGCAAAGCGAATATAGGCAACCTCGCTCAGAAACTGAAGCCGCTGCAAGACCAATTCACCAATTTCTGTGCTGGGTACCTCACGAACCGCCCGTTGCTGGAGTTCTGCTTCAATCTCATCAACCAGGGCTTCTAAGCGATCGCCCCCAATTCCGGTTTTTTCACAAGCTCGGACAATTCCCCGCAGTAGTTTAGAGCGATCGAAGGATTCGCGATCGCCATCCCGCTTAATGATCGCGATCGGCACATACTCAATGCGTTCATAGGTCGTAAAACGGCGGCTACATTTCAAGCATTCCCGTCGCCGACGCACACTTTGGCTCGCCTCCGCAGAGCGAGACTCCAGAACGCGATTATCAGGGTGCTGGCAGAAGGGACACCGCATATTAACTAAATCCTTTAACAGGAAAAAACAAAGGTGAAAACCTGAGCCGCTGAAGATGCAAACTGTCCAGTTTGAGAAGCTAGCTTCTCTGGAACAGCACCAAGGCTCAGGTCATCAAAAACTTTGAATTGTTGCTTTTGGGAAAATTCTACACCAGCAAGGCTAGCTTACTGCATCCCGCCAGCATCTCACAAATGAGTTCTACTGCCTGTAAATAGAGACTATTTACCGATCCGGGGAGGCTCGCGGAAGGCAATTGCAAAGAACAGCACTCCGATGGCCAAAGTCAAAATCAAAATGTAAGCGACGGCTTCCATGTCAGAAATTCCTGAGCATCAGCTAAGTATTAGTTTATCAAGGGAACGGTAAGAACGGCCCGACGAGTTTCTGACTAAACCAGAGAGACTGTTAGACCATTCTTAGCGTTCTAGCACAGAGTCTTAGACAGCTTCCTTCCGGCGAGTGCTCTTGTCACCCACTTTCTGGAATAGACCCCACTCCACTTGCTCTTCCATGTCTGCCTCAACCCCAGCAAACACGTCGCGGAACAGAGTCCGAGAACCGTGCCAAATGTGACCGAAGAAGAAGAGCAATGCAAAGACTGCATGTCCGAAGGTAAACCAACCACGAGGGCTAGTCCGGAATACCCCGTCAGAGTTGAGGGTTTCGCGATCGAACTGGAAGGGTTCACCCAGTTGAGCCGCACGAGCATAACGCTTCACAGTCGCAGGATCGCTGAAGGTCTTACCATCTAGCTCACCACCGTA
>DATNPE010000504.1:0-2526 GCA_036703355.1 Allocoleopsis sp.
GTGCTAGAAACCATCCAAGACCCAGGCAATCTAGGCACCATGATTCGGGCAGCGGCGGCGGCTGGGGCAGAAGGCTTGTGGCTCAGCGCCAATAGCGTGGACCTCGATCACCCTAAAGTTTTGCGTTCTACTGCTGGACAATGGTTTCGTCTGCCGATGGCAGTCAGTGGCGATCTCAAAACTGTGATTGCGGATTACCAAGCCCAAGGTATGCAAGTGGTGGCAACGCTGCCCAATGCGCCGCTAACCTACTGGGAAGCAGATTTACGACTGCCCACTTTGATTTTGTTGGGCAATGAAGGAGCGGGTCTCTCGGAGTCAGTGGCAGCTTTGGCGGATCAACAAGTCAAAATTCCCCTCAGCCCAGGAGTGGAGTCGTTGAATGTGGCGATCGCTGCGGCTCTGATCTTGTACGAAGCCCAGCGACAGCGAGGGTTTAATCCTTAGTCTGCTTGGCGAGTTTCAATAAATTGCTCAATGTCAGCCACGGCCGCTTCCCAATCTGCAAGGGTAGGGAGAGCCGAAGCAGAATTACCCATCGTGGGGGTCGGAGGTTCTGGCTGAGCGGGCGCGGCTACAGGGGGTTTGCTTTCTTGCAGGGTTTTTTGTAACTGATCAAGGGATTCGGCAAAGGCTTGGGCGGCGGCGCGGCGAAGCTCTTTTTGTTGCTGCTCCATTAGACTGGACTCCAAAATTCAGAATCTAGGACTCAGACTGCTTGCCATCCTGGCTTTTAAAGCGGGAGGGGGTCAAGGGTTGAAAGACGTAAAAAAGACGTAAACGTGGCTGTTCCAGGGTCTTATTTATAGTCTGACAACAGTCAATCGACCGAGATTCCTAGAAGTTAACTGCTATCAGAGTGCCCAATTTTGTCGCGATCGCAGCATTATCCTGATTTATGGCTGAGGCTGCTGGCCTACTGCGAGTAGGTGTTGTCTAATCAACCAAATCCAGTTGAAAATTGAATTAAGGATTAAAGACAAACGCGAAAACCAAGCCCGTAACTTTTGGGGCTTGGGCAGTGCGGTATGGTAGAAAGGTTTGCCTTTCCAGGAGAGCAAAGTGAGTCAGGGATTTGATTACGATTTAGTTATTCTCGGCGCAGGAGTTGGGGGACATGGAGCGGCACTGCATGCAGTGAGCTGTGGCTTAAAAACTGCCATCGTCGAAGCGGCTGATATGGGCGGCACCTGTGTCAATCGTGGTTGCATCCCCTCCAAAGCTCTTCTGGCAGCTTCGGGGCGGGTACGGGAACTGCGGAATGCTCATCACCTCAAGACGATGGGAATTCAAGTGGGCCAGGTGGAGTTTGATCGCCAAGCGATCGCCGACCACGCCAACAACTTAGTTAGCAAAATTCGGGGTGATCTCACCAACAGCTTGAAGCGCTTAGGTGTGGATGTGATTCAAGGTTGGGGTAAAGTTGCAGGTCCTCAAAAGGTCTCGATTGAAACCCCGACTGGCGAAAGAGTGGTCACGGCTCAAGATGTAATTTTGGCTCCTGGCTCTGTGCCTTGGGTGCCCCCTGGGGTAGAAGTGGATGGCAAGACCGTCTTTACCAGTGATGATGCGGTCAGGCTAGAATCTCTGCCGCCCTGGGTTGCCATTATTGGCAGCGGCTACATCGGCTTAGAGTTTTCCGATGTTTATTCAGCTCTGGGCGCAGAAATTACTTTGATTGAAGCCCTCGATCAATTAATGCCTGGGTTTGATCCAGATATCGCCAAGCTGGCACAACGGGTGCTGATTGCCCCTCGCGACATCGAAACCAAAGTTGGCATGCTGGCGAAACGAGTTATCCCTGGTTCGCCAGTAGTGATCGAACTCGCCGACGCCAAGACCAAAGAAGTGGTGGAAGTCTTAGAAGTCGATGCTTGCTTAGTCGCAACAGGACGCATCCCTGCAACGCAAAATCTTGGTTTAGAAGCAGCAGGCGTAGAACTCGATCGCCGGGGCTTTATTCCCGTGGATGACCGCATGGCAGTATTGGTAGATGGTCAGCCTGTGGCTCATTTGTGGGCGATCGGCGATGCGACAGGCAAGATGCAACTAGCCCACGCAGCTTCGGCTCAGGGCATCGTAGCGGTTGAGAATATTTGTGGTCGCGATCGCCAAGTAGACTACCACAGCATTCCGGCGGCGGCCTTTACCCATCCCGAAATCAGCTTTGTCGGCATGACCGAACCCGCAGCCAAAGCCAAGGGAGAAGCGGAAGGGTTCAAAGTCGCGACTTCTCGCACCTACTTCAAAGGCAACTCCAAAGCGTTGGCAGAAGGTGAAACGGAGGGCGTTGCCAAGGTGATTTATCGCGAAGATACAGGCGAAGTTTTGGGCGTGCATATCTTTGGTCTGCATGCGTCTGACTTAATCCAAGAAGCAGCCAACGCGATCGCTCAGCGGCATTCGGTGAAGGATCTCGCTTACATGGTGCATACCCATCCCACCCTGTCGGAAGTGTTGGATGAAGCCTTCAAGCGAGCAGTAGCGGCTCACTAAAGAGTGACCTAACCCCCAGCCCCTTCCCTA
>DATNPE010000505.1:0-6238 GCA_036703355.1 Allocoleopsis sp.
CTCAGATTTTGGTGATTTCTATCCATTGACAGATTGCCACTTTGGCTGTTTCTACTTCACTAATCAATTACTGATGAAGGTTGTAGGGATAAAATTTTTATAATTAAAAATTCTGCCGAGACTATCAAAAATAAGTTTTGGAACCAAATTTTTTAATATGCATAAAATTGGCTTTTTTAAGCATCAATTTAAAGAAAACTAATACTCATTAAGGTCTATACTCCAAGCTGGAGCAATTAAATTTAATAATAAGCGTTATTAGATAATATCATTTTGTCTTATATTGTCAATGAATAGAGCGTCCTCTATCCTTTACAAAGGATGCTAAAAGATCCACTGAAGCTGAAACAATGGGCTTTCCCGTCAAATTTTTCAGCGCAGTTCATTCCAATATTTCTATTCAATCCGGGAGATAAGCGATGCCAATTGCAGTGGGCATGATCGAAACTAGAGGCTTTCCAGCTGTTGTAGAAGCAGCAGACGCGATGGTGAAAGCCGCTCGCGTTACCTTGGTCGGCTACGAAAAGATCGGTAGCGGTCGCGTGACGGTCATCGTTCGGGGTGATGTATCGGAAGTCCAAGCTTCTGTGGCAGCTGGTGTGGAATCTGTGAAGCGAGTAAACGGTGGCGAAGTGCTATCGACCCACATCATTGCTCGTCCCCACGAAAACCTAGAGTACGTGTTGCCCATGAGCTACACCGAAGCGGTGGAACAGTTCCGGACCTGATAGGCTCCAAGGCTTCATCGCATTGGTTCATTATTTTTTCATCCAACGCTTAAAGCGCTCAAAGAGAGAAAGGAGTCAAAACTCATGGCAATTGCAGTGGGCATGATCGAAACGTTGGGTTTCCCAGCGGTCGTGGAAGCAGCAGACGCGATGGTGAAAGCCGCTCGCGTTACCTTGGTTGGCTACGAAAAGATCGGTAGCGGTCGTGTCACCGTCATCGTGCGCGGCGACGTCTCAGAAGTGCAAGCTTCTGTGGCAGCGGGTACCGAGTCCGTGAAGCGAGTCAATGGTGGTCAAGTTCTGTCTACCCACATCATTGCGCGTCCTCACGAAAACCTGGAGTACGTGCTCCCCATCCGCTACACTGAGGCAGTCGAACAGTTCCGCGAGAGCGTGAATGGTCCTCGCTCCCTCCCTCTAACCCGACCATAGGTTTGAATGCTAATTGCTAAAGTTCGCGGCACGGTTGTCAGTACGCAGAAAGACCCTAGTTTACAGGGTACGAAATTCCTCTTGTTGCAACTGATCGATGAAAACGGCAACCTTCTACCAGAGTATGAAGTCGCTGCCGATTGTGTCGGAGCAGGATTGGATGAATGGGTACTGATCAGCCGAGGAAGCGCAGCTCGTCAGCCTTCTGGTCAAGAAAAGCGCCCAATTGATGCGCTTGTGGTGGCAATTATTGACACGGTTACGGTTGATAATTCCCGGCTTTATAGCAAGAGAGAAGCCTATCGTTAGTCGCCCGCTGCCAGTTGCCTTAGCAGCCAACTGGGTATGAATTATTGGCTGTTCTTGCAAGTTTGAGCCAACAGTTCTTGTCAGGGCGGGTCTACACCTGCCCTACCCACCATTACTGCTGAAGGCCAGTATGGCTATTTCAGTTAGGAGATATCAGTTATGGTAGTCCGCAGTTCTGCGGCCCCCCCAACTCCGTGGTCTAGTAGCTTGGCCCAGCCCCAGATCCACGAAACGGCCTATATCCATTCTTTCTCTAATATTATTGGGGACGTTCGTATTGGTCCCAGTGTGCTGATTGCCGCAGGAAGCTATATCCGAGCGGATGAAGGCAGCCCTTTTCACATCGGTGCTGGCACCAATATTCAGGATGGCGTGGTGATTCATGGTCTGGACAAGGGTCGAGTGATTGGGGATGACCAGAACCAATACTCTGTCTGGATCGGCAGCAATGCTTCGATTACCCACAAGGCTTTGATTCATGGTCCCGCCTATGTGGGGGATGACTGCTTCATTGGTTTCCGCTCCACGGTCTTTAATGCTCGTGTGGGTAAAGGCTGCATTGTGATGATGCACGCTTTGATCCAAGATGTGGAAATTGCTCCTGGCAAATACGTGCCTTCGGGCGCAGTCATTACCACGCAACAGCAGGCCGATCGCCTACCTGATGTAGAAGACTCAGATCTTGAGTTTGCAAGGCATGTGGTGGGTGTTAACGATGCCCTGCGCTCTGGCTATCTCTGTGCTGAAGATACCGCTTGTATCACATCCATTCGTAATAAATCAACGGAGCCTGATACCTTTGGGGAAGGTCAAGGTTCTGGCAGTCGCAACCATCAAGAGTCAACTATGCAATTAAGTTCAGAAGTCCTGCAACAAGTGCGCCAACTTATGGCTGGGGGTTACCGGATTGGCACTGAGCATGTCGATCAACGTCGCTTCCGCACCAATTCTTGGCAGAGCTGCGCTCCGATTCAAGCCAACAGCGAGTCTCAAGCGATCGCTGCACTAGAAGCTTGCCTCGCTGAGCATCAAGGAGAATATGTCCGGTTGTTTGGTATCGACCCCAAAGGTAAGCAGCGGGTTTCTGAATTCATCATTCAGCGTCCGGGTGACCCTCAAGTGACTGCCTCTAGCAGTGCAACCGCTAGCCGCAGCTTTAGCAACAACGCCAGCAGCACCAGCACTGGCACATCTAGCTACAGTGCTAGCACCAATGGTGGCCAACTCTCTGCGGATGTGCAGCAACAGATCCGTAGCTTGATCAAACAAGGCTACCAAATCGGTACAGAGCATGTGGATGCGCGTCGTTTCCGGATGAACTCCTGGGCGAGCTGCTCTCCGATTCAAGCTTCCAACGAAAACCAAGTTTTTGCCGACCTCACCGCTTGCCTCAACGAGCACCAAGGCGAATATGTGCGGTTGTTTGGTATCAACCCCAAAGGTAGACAACGGGTGGGTGAAATCATTATTCAACGCCCTGGGGATGAGCCTGTAACGCAGACCAACAGCGCTCCTCGCGCTCAATCCACTTCCAGCAGTTCTGCTGCTACGGCCTCGGCTGGCGCTACGGTTGGTGGCGACTTGCGCGACCAAGTGCGTCAACTGCTAAATCAAGGCTGCCGCATTGGTACCGAGTACGCCAATGAACGGCACTACCGCACCAACTCCTGGAAGAGTGGTCCTTCCATTCAGGCTAAAAACGAATCTCAAGCGATCGCAGCTTTGGAAGATTTCTTGGCCGAACATGCGGGTGAGTATGTGCGCTTAATCGGTGTAGATCCTCAAGCGAAGCGCCGCGTGGTGGAGCAAGTGATCCAACGTCCAGGTGAGGGCCGCAACGGTCAAGCCAGTGGCCCCAGCAATAACGGTGCCAGCAGCTACAGCAGCTCTAACAGCAGCAATGGCAACCAGGCGACAGCAAGCAGCTTTAGCTCTCACAGCGGTTTGTCCGCAGACGTGCAACAGCAAGTGCGTCAATTGCTGAACCAAGGTTGCCGCATTGGCACTGAGTACGCCGATGAGCGTCGCTATCGCACCAGCTCTTGGAAGAGTGGTCCTTCCATCCAAAGCAACAACGAATCGGAAGTGCTCGCTTCCCTCAAAGCCATTGTGGCTGAGCATGAAGGTGAGTATGTGCGCTTGATCGGTGTAGACCCCAAAGCCAAGCGCCGCGTGGCAGAGCTCCTGATCCAACAGCCCGCAGCCGTCGCTCAACGTTAATGATGTAAATTCCGGTGGAGGTTCTGATCTATCCAGGTCACCTAGTACAGCCGATTCTTGTTTGATCCGAGAGGTGCCCACGCTCATGTCTTTGCCACCACTGCACCCCCCCGCAAATCCTGAGGTCTATGTTCGGGGTGACGTGACAATTCATCCCAGCGCCGCGATCGCACCAGGAGTGATCATTCAAGCAGAGGCAAACAGCCGGATTACCATTCATGCAGGAGTCTGTATTGGCATGGGTAGCGTCCTGCACGCTTACCAAGGATCTTTGGAGATTCAAGAAGGAGTTAACTTAGGTGCAGGTGTTCTCGTCATCGGGGAAGTCACCATCGGCGCGAACGCTTGCATCGGTTCCTCCGCCACTCTCTTTAATTGCGCTGTCGAGTCAGGACAACTGATCCCTTCCGGTTCCCTCTGCGGCGATTCCAGCCGTCAAGTCATCGTAGAAAATGGTTCTGGGGCCAAACCTGCAACTACTGCCAACGAACCTGACACCCCTGACACTGTAACGACAGATTCCACAAAGACTGCTCAACCCTCGGAGAAAACTTCAGAGACAACACCACAGCCCACTGCGAGCCAGTCAGCCTTAGTAGCAAACTCTCCCGAAAGTGCGCCCACTCAGGTTTATGGCCAAGCTTACCTCAACCGCCTGTTGGGAACACTCTTGCCCCATAGACAAGCACTCAATCAACCTATTAATGAGGATTTGGGGAATGATGCCTAGGAAAGGCGCAGAATTCGGCTGACGACTTCTACAATTTGAGGAAGAACATTAACCGAATCCTCCGCTTCTACAGGTTCTGACTAAGGTTTTAGATGATGGCACCCCCGAATAACTCTTCTGCTTCTGAACGGCTCCGTCGCATCCAAAGCCTCAAGGAAAGTGCGCTAGGTCTTGTCTGTACCCAGAGCTTCCCCGCCATTATTGGCACTGCTGACATGATGCTGAAGTCGGCAGGCGTGACCTTAATTGGCTACGAGAAAACGGGCAGCGGTTATTGCACAGCGGTCGTCCGGGGCAGAATTGCCGATGTCCGCCTCGCAGTAGAAATGGGGGCAGAAACCGCCGAAAAGTTTGGCGAACTGGTATCTGCGGTTGTGATTCCTAGACCGTTGCCGAACTTGGAGGCCGTCTTACCCATCGGCACTCGTTTAGCCGAATTAGCTTTAGAAAATTCTCCCAGTCGCTTAAGCAATCTAGCGGTGGGTCTGCTGGAAACAAGAGGGTTTCCGGCGATGGTCGGGGCCGCAGATGCCATGCTGAAATCCGCAGATGTGCAATTGGCCGCCTACGAAACCACCGGAGCGGGCCTTTGTACAGCTATTATTCGCGGCTCTGTGGCAGATGTCGCGATCGCTGTAGAAGTGGGTATGCAAGAAGCGGAACGGATCGGGGAGCTGCACGCCGTTATGGTGATTCCGCGTCCGTTAGACGACTTAGAAGCGACATTGCCCACCGCAGCTTGTTGGTTGGAAGAAAAACCCAAGCCTTTACCGATTCTGCTATCCATTCCAGCGGAAGAAGAACAGAAAGAACTGGTGGAGCTAGAGCAGACCGAAGCTCAGCCCCTTTCCTTACCTGCTCAAACCGCCGAACCAGACCTCCTAGAACTACCCGATTTACAGAAGCTACCGAAGCGGCTAGAAGAACTGTAAATCAGACTCCATCCACTACTTTTAACTGATAGCGATAGTTGGCGATCGCATAAGGCTTGACTTCCAATTGCTGGTGTTGAAAGTCTAAACTCAGCTCCTTAGCCGTAAAACTACTCCAAACCTCTAGTCCGTCTCGTTGCCAGGAAAATTCAAAGTTTTGCACTTTGGCATCTTGCACTTGGTAGTAGTAGGAAAACAACGGGGTGCAATTCAAAGGCTCAATAAAAACTTGCCAAAGTACCTTTTTACCTTGCAAGCCATGCCACCATTGCTGAATCACTTCTAGAGCTTGGTTCTCAGCTGCATGAGGGTCGCCGATAAACCAGGTGAGAACTTGCAAGCTAGATTCACAAGCAGTTTTCATAACAGGAACACAAAGTCTTATTTCGTAGCAATCTATACTCAGTATTCCTTTAATCCTGTTCAACTATTTAGTTGTTTTGTAATGAAGTATTGATTTGTGTAAAGCTCAACTCGTATTTCTGCGAACTTCTCCGGTTACGAACCCGTTTGCTGTTGATTCGCTAGCGTCGTAATACTGAAACAAGTCTAGTTGGAAGGATGAGGGGCGATCGCTCAGCCACTATGACCCCACTCTACGGTCTGGGATTCAAGGTTTTCACGCTCCAGCCGACCACCATTAAACCCGCAATCTTGGCTCTCGCTAAAGCCTCCTGTGAAGTCTCACCCTCCAAAAGCTCACACTCGATAAAGTCGGGAGCTTCAGAAAGTTGATAACCCAAGGGCAAGCGAGGCGGCAATTGATAACAAGTAAGGATGATTTTTCTGGCCATAGATATAGCAAATTCCATTGGTGTAGGCAGTGGTACGGAGATTTCACCCCATACAGAGGCCCTCACTACCTGAACCTCTGTACCTCAACGGAG
>DATNPE010000506.1:0-5807 GCA_036703355.1 Allocoleopsis sp.
GAACTGTAACCGGAACCTCATCTAATCCCGCCTCTTTTGCGGCTCGGTATCTTCGTTCCCCAGCAACTAACTCATATTGCCCTGGCGACAGCGGACGGACCAACAAGTTTTCCAGAACTCCATGCTCTTTGACGGATGCCACTAGCCGCTCCATCTTCTGTGGGTCGAAATAGCGTCGAGGTTGATGAGCAGGCAAAGAAATTGCTGATACTGAAATCGTTTGCTTGGCAACCTCTGGTTCATCCGCACCAAACAAAGCATCTACTCCCATTACCTGACGGTAGGGTTTCTCGCTTCTAGTTTTCACTTCAGTTTCTCCAGGTGCTTAGCAATTTGGTTGAGAACTTCTAAGGCTGGGTGCTTGGCACTGTAAAGCAATAGGGGTACATGATCCTCTGCTGCATCTGCCAAAGCCGTAGCTCGCACAATTGGCTCAAAAACTTTTGCAACTGGGGACATTTGCTCTGTAATCGCTTGCAGCGCTCGCTTGTCTTGCGAGTTTTGCGATGCATACATCGTCGGCACAAAGCCAGCAATTTGAAGTTTGGGATTTGTGCGCTTTTTCACCCGTGCAACCGTCTTAAACAGCAGCTCAGTTCCACAAAACGCTTTGTACTGGGTTTGAATTGGGACAAGGATGTGGGTTGCTGCAACTAAGCTGATATAGCTAAGCAGTCCGAGACTAGGCGGACAGTCAATCAGGATGTAATGGTAGCGATCGCGCACAGGCTTGAGAGCCTCTTGCAGACGAAAGTCACGGGCATCTGCCATCACCAACTCCAATTCAGCCCCACTCAAGTTGATATTGGCAGGCACCAAGTCCATACCATGCAATGAATGAGGCTCTAAAGGCCGATCTTCCATGAGCGATTCATAGATCGTTTCCTTCAGCTCCGACGGTTCTAGACCCATAAACAAGGTCAATGAGCCTTGTGGGTCCATGTCAATCAACAGAACTTTTTGCTTCTTGCGTTGGGCTAGTTGATAGCCTAGATTCATCGTCAGGGTAGACTTTCCGACCCCACCCGCTTGGTTGAAAACTGCAATAATTTGGCTCAATGAACCACTCTCCTAACAGAGCCAACAATGAGTCAAATTCTACCGTAACGTTATGAAATTAACGCTATTAAATAAACAATTTTTTAGCGCGATCGCCCAAACTTTTGCAACCGCATTAAAAAAGCCCCTGAGGAGGGGCTGAGTCAGAGAGCTACACCTTGGCGAAAATCTATCGACCGAAGAGGGCTGGCAATGCGCTCTGTTGCTCAATTTCGACATCATCGAACTGCATCGTAATCTCAGCAATGCACGTTCCATCACCCTCGTCGGCGTTCATATCGTAGTCAGGTATTGTCATGCGCGAAATCCAGCAGCCAAACAACCGAGTCCGCAGTGGGGGCACATCAGAGCCACTGTTATAAGTCCCTGGTGAACCCTGGAAAAGACGCAAGAAAATAATTGTCGCGTTCCGTTTGTAGGTGGGGTCTATCCCACGATCGCCCTTGTCTTGAGACATACCAAACCAGCGTAAGTAGATGTCTCGCGTCGAATCATCGGCGAAGTGGAACGTTTTAGTAAACTCACCCGACCGCCGTCGTCCGCCTGGAACCCGCGTCTGATCTGGAAGCTCGATTACACCCAGAGCCATTTCGATTGTGTCCCTTGTAATATCCAGAATTTCGGAATCTGGGAACCCATCAACCAAAAATCTCTGTTTCGCCTTTGGGAAAATATTTCCCTCTAAAACTGCTTTTCTCACTGTAAATCGCTCCTTTTAGCTTTAGGGAACTATTTCCTAAACCGCTGCCTGGTTCAGGGTGTTGCCATATTGCGCGACCAAAATATCAGGGCCACAGTCGATGCTAAGGCGCTCCAAAATTCCGGTGGGCACATAGCGGAAGTAGATGCGTAAGCGACCGTTGACGATATCGACGATCGCATCTTGCGACCCAGAGTCAGTCACAACGTTTCCGGCTGGCGACCCCCCTTGAACCTGCACAGCTTGAGAGAAGCTGAGGTAGCGACTGAATACCCCTTTGCGGTATTCCTGGCGAGCAAAGTTATTGAGCACCATCACAATCTGCTCAGCCAGGTAAGGCTGGTTTGGCTTGAAGAGCGTTTCGAGTAGAGTCCGGGCTTCGAGAAAGACCCGCACATAATTTGATTGGATGCGGCGGATATGAGTGAAATCGTAGGTAGGACTGATGGCTGGCGATCGCGCCCCAAACACCACGACATTGCCTTGCAGGGACTTCACCGTGTGCAACCCTGCTACATTGATAATCGCCTCGTCTGAAGGCAGTGCTTCAAAGGGGAGCTTAATGATCCGATTCAAAATCGCATCCACCCCAGCGAAGGGTCTGTGGTACCCTTTGGCTGCGGTCGCAAAGGCGCTTTCACCCCCCATGACATCCCCAGATAAAGGAATCAGGCGATCGCCTGCGCCTAACGGATTGCTGATAAATCCATAGCTAGGGAAAGCAACTGAGATAAAGTTGTTGCGCCCCAAGTCTTGATTGAGGAAAGACTCTGCCGCCGCTGCCGTGTTGTATTGACTGGGCACTTCTGCCCGAAACTCATACGCTTTCGCCGCCGCATACGCCGCAAAGGCTTTCTGCACCGCAATGTCAGAAATGCCAGGGCATGCCATCCGGATCAAGCCTTGGTTGCGGCCAAAGGTGGCATTTTCTAAGTGGTTGCGATCGATGTCGGCAAACTTAGTCAAGTGATATGGGATCAGATGCGCTGTGTCCCCGTCATAACCTCGGGTCAACTGTTGCGGATAAACCAACAAGAAGCGATCGCCCACATCCGCCATGAGGGTGAGGTCATACCCTTGGTCTACCTGCACGTAACCCAGCTTTTGGGTTTCAGTCAAGGCTGCCAGATTGGAGGGGAATGCGGTTTCGAGGGTCAGGGAAGTATTACTCGCGATCGTCCGCACCTTACGAGCCGTCTGGGTTGCCGGGTCATAAATATAGTCACCGGGCTTCAGCGTCGCCAAGAAGTTCGTGCTTGTCCCGGTCACCGTCACGCCGCTGGAGCTAATCGTGCCTTGTAGATCAACCGGAGCCACCGCCCCTTTGACTCGGAAATAGTTACGAGCTTGAGCGTAAGGGTTGGGATACAGCAGATTGCCAACCACTAAATTGGGGTCAAGATCGGCAATGGTATAGATGCGATCGCCCGTAATCGCCAAAACCCTTCCAGAACCATTGCACGGGCGCACATCTGCCTGAGGCGTTGTGGTGTAGGCCGAGTTCCACAAAGACTCCACCGTGATCCACTTCTGATAGTTGGAACTGCCAGAACGAAAGGCGACATTACTATCATTGACCAGCGGCTCGACAAACAGCGGATCGCTAGGGTCAAGGGAAGCGTCCGTAATTTGCAAAACCACCGAACCGTTAAACTTAACGGTCATACCAAAGTGGGTGTCGGGGTAGCGAGTGCCTTGGCTAATTTCAACCGCTAATCCTTCCCCCTTGCCCGCACTCAGCGTCACCATAGCAAGCTGATTTTGCTTGGTGAGTTGTGCCCCGGCAAAGTCCATTGAGAACGGCTTCTCAACCACAAGCTCGGTCGCGCTCGTGACGCTGGCAACTTTCACCGTTGCGCCTTGGCGATTGGGGTCAATCAAATATTGCCCAGCGGAAACCTCTGTAGCAAATTGAGTGCCCGTGCCCGTCACAACTAAATTGTCGGTTTGGGCGGTCGTGCCAGCAGTCAATTCGGCGGTGAAGCCCGAAGCCAGCGTCAGACTGGTAGCAGAGGTGATCGCCGCAACAGTTCGACCTTGGAGCGCCTCATTAATCTCAACATAGAGGGTGTCGCCCACCGCCAACTCAGTGGTAAATAGAGTGGTTGTGCCCGTCACCGTCAAGTTATCAGTCTGCAAAGTCAGACCCGTGCCACCGTCAGAAAAAGATTGAGCAACCGTTAAGGTAGTGCCGCTCGTGATGCTCTCTATTGCCCGTGTTTCCCCGTTGTAGTAG
Source organism: Allocoleopsis sp. (assembly GCA_036703355.1). Classification (GTDB taxonomy): domain Bacteria; phylum Cyanobacteriota; class Cyanobacteriia; order FACHB-46; family FACHB-46; genus Trichocoleus. Next base: position 3,996 of record DATNPE010000506.1, read on the forward strand.
ACATTGGCCCCAACACTTAACTCAGTTGTAAATTCAGTGTTGGTGCCAGTAATCACCCTGCCATTAATCGCGACCGTGCCAGTCACATTGCGTAATAGCGGGAACGCGATCGTGCCAGTCAAATCGCGGTAGCGGGTGTAATCAGCGGTGCCAGTCAAAGCCACCGGGCCACTCACACCATCAGCAACCAGATCGTATTGAGCCGCGACCGTAAATACAGCCTCCCCAGAACTAAGGTTAGCTTCGGTGTTCGCAACAATGCGATAGCGCTTACCGGGCGCACCTGTAAACTCAGCCTCTGCATCGACAAACTCATTGGCTTGAGTGTTTGGCGTAACCAAGGTAAAAGTGCGGCTGGTTGCGGTAACAAGCGGAGTTTGGGCGATTTGGTTGGCGGCACCCCCCCAGCGGCCTTCGTTGGCTGCCATGATTCGCAGCGCGTCACCACCCACACGGTTCTTCAAAGTTAACTCAGCTCGACGCGCCTTGCGATCTAAATCCAGGCGGGTGATCCAGAGCTGGCCAGAACCCCGCCCCGTTGCAAAAAAGCCATCGATCGCGTCTGGCAGCAGATGAGCGCCATTAGCAAACAGATGCCAGCGAGAATCTCTGGGGTCGCCAAACACCTCGTCATACTGTCGGCGGGAATTGATTGGAATGGCGACCCCCATCGGCCCCCGCTTCAGCACACCCCAGAAAGCACAACTTCCATAGCGCGGATCTTCTAAAGCATTACCGCCCGATCGCTCAATAACGTCTGTCCCCGGCGCACCGAGAGGAGGGCCAAATAGATAGGTTGCTTCTTGTAAAGCCATCGCTTAACTGACCTCTTATTTTGCTGCACTTAAAACTTTGTTGCCGTTGCTGAGAAAGCCACGCTCACGCAAGATGTAAACGCGCTCGCGCACACTTCGCCGCCCACCGCCAGGAGCCATCTCAGTGCTGGGCATATGTGCTTCTGCCTCGATCCGGTTAATTTGTTCGTGCGAGGCATTGAGTAACGGGTCATTCGGATCAACCAAAATAGCTCCCGTAAAGGTCAACTCCTGTCGATAGCTCAAACGCCGGATAAACTCTTGAGCGACTTGAATTTCGTCTAAGGTGAGAAATCGAGGCTCGGTGCTCAAGAAAAACTCTTCCTCTTCTGGGTGAATGCTCTTAGCCCCTTGAAACCCTCTCGGATAAGGAATTTGCAGTGGCTCTCGTTGAAATCTCAAGGCCACTTGCTTCTGCATAGTCGTCATAGGGATCTCCCAAAAATGCAAAAAGAGGAGACCGCGAATCAGCGGCCTCCTCTTTCGGGTTAGCGATTAAGTTAGAGATTAGTTATAAAACTGTTAATGCCAAAATATTAACATGATTAGATAATTTAGGCGGATGGTAGTACCCCTCCAGTGAGGCATGGCAATGAGGCCAAGGGCACTTAACAACAGAATCAACGCTGGGTTTGCCCTGGCACTGGTTATATTTCTATTACTTAGTGGCGGTCTCGTTTTCTTTTCACTGTTGTGGTTGCAGGCATCTAGAAGCGAGAGTAGGGCTGCTGAAGTTAGTAGACAACTGGAACGAGTCCTACTGCTAACAATTGACGTAGAGACAGGCCAGAGGGGCTTCATATTAACAGGCAGGGAAGAATATCTAGCTCCCTACCACCAGGCGATCGCCAAGATTGGTGAGTCACAAAATATATTGCGCCAGCTGATGGACGATCCTCAGCAGCAGTTATGGCTACAACGCCTAGAACCTCTAATTGCTAAGCGGATAGACCTAGCTAAGCAAGCTGTTCAGCTGAGGAAAGAAAAGGGTTTTGTA